>JAFQKL010000309.1 GCA_017396965.1 Clostridia bacterium | reverse complement strand
GGTGACCGGAGCCGTCGCCGGCGCGCTGGCCGAGCGCGGCTTCAACGTGCTGCTGATCGACGGGGATCTGGGCCTTGGCAACCTCGACCTCACCCTCGGCCTGCAAGGGGAGACGGTGGGCGACCTCTGTGGCGTCCTCGAGGGGCGCGACCGCCTCGCCGGCGCCCTGCGGCGGATCTCCAAGGACCAGCCGCTCTGGTATGCCCCCCTCTGCCTCGGCCCGCCCCCCACGACCCTGCCGGACGGCCTCGAGCGCCTCTTCTCCCTGCTCACCGACCGCTTTGACTGGCTGCTGATCGACTGCCCCTCCGGCATCGGCGAGACGGTGCTGCGTCTCGCCCGGGGCGCCTCCCCCGCCCTGCTGGTGACCACGCCCGACGCCTCCGCCCTGCGCGACGCCTCGCGCACCTGTCGCCTGCTGACGGAGACGGGCCTTGCGCCGCGCCTCGTCATCAACCGCCTGCGCCCCGAGCTGATCCGCAGCGGCGACGCGCCGGATATCGACACCATGATCGACCGGGTGGGCGCGCAGCTGATCGGCGTGGTGCCCGAAGACCCCCTGGTCACGCCGCTGCAGAACGCCGGCACGCCGCTGCTGTTCCACGGCGCCTCGGAAGCCGCCCGCCCCCTACGCGACATCGCCCGCCGTCTGCTGGGTGAGAACTGTCCGCTGCGGCTGTGACGGGGCTGCCGTCTTCCGGCCCCCCTGATCGCCGTTTCTTCCGTCCATCCTGCGATTGAAAACCCTTTTGATCTCACAAGCCCCGGCCTCCGCCCCTCCGGGCAGGGCCTTCCCCCATGACACTACCCAAAGGAGAGCACGACATGAACATCGCACTCATCGCCCACGACAAAAAGAAAGAGCTGATGATCCAGTTCTGCATCGCCTACTGCGGGGCGCTGGCGCGGCACACGCTGTACGCCACCGGCACCACCGGCCGCATGGTCTCCGAGGCCACCGGCCTCACCATCACCCGCTTTCTCACCGGCCCGCAGGGCGGCGACCAGCAGATCGGCGCCAAAATCGCCTACAACGAGCTCGACCTGGTGCTTTTCTTCCGCGACCCGCTCACCGCCCAGCCTCACGAGCCGGATGTGCAGGCCCTGCTGCGCCTGTGCGATGTCCACAACATCCCCGTCGCCACCAACGTCGCCACCGCCGAGGTGCTGATCCAGGGCCTGGTGCGCGGCGATCTCGCCTGGCGCGATATCGTCAACCCCAAAAACCACAAGCCGGCGGAGGGTTAAGACCGCCGCGTATAAAGAACACCCAAGGAGGAGACCCGCCATGCTCAAGCTGCTGCTCGGCTTTTTCGCCGGCTGGCTGCTGCGCCCCTTCGTCTCGGTCCGCCGCCGCTTCGGCAAGGTGCAGGTCGCGGTGGACAAGCGCCGCCTCAAGGCCGCCAAAACCAGAGCCAAACGGTTTTCCCGCGGCAAGGGCGGCCGCCTTTTCATCGTGCTGCCGCGAAAGGCAAAGCAAGAGGGTAAAGCATCCGGAAAAACAAAGCGCAACCAGCGCCAACAGGAAAAGAAACCCGATAAAAAACACAAGAGAGGGGTTTAAGCCGTGTCCACCATCATTCACCTTCCCAAGGGAACCCGCGATATCCTTCCCAGTGAGATCCATAAATGGTATCACGTCGAAGCCGTCATCCGCCGCCTGTGTGACGACTTCGGCTACCGCGAGATCCGCACCCCCGTCTTTGAGAGCACCGACCTCTTTGTCCGCGGCGTGGGCGACACGACCGACATTGTGCAAAAAGAGATGTTCACCCTCACCGACGCGGGCGGCCGCTCGCTGACCCTGCGCCCCGAGGGCACCTCCCCTGTGGTGCGCGCCGTGCTGGAAAACGGCCTCTATGCAGGCCCCCTGCCCTTAAAGGTCTACTACAATCCGCTCACCTGCTACCGCGCCGAGAAGCCGCAGGCCGGGCGGCAGAGGGAGTTTCACCAGTTTGGTGTCGAGCTGTTCGGCGCGGCGACGGCGGCGGCGGATGCTGAGGTCATCCTCATCGCCTACGAGCTGTTTCGCCGCTTCGGCCTCGCAGAGCGTCTGCTCTTGAAGCTCAACTCGATCGGCTGCCCCGACTGCCGCGCCCGCTATCGTCAGGCGCTGCTCGATTTCCTGCGCCCCCACGCAGAGGAGCTGTGCGAGACCTGCCGCGGCCGCATGGAGCGCAACCCGATGCGCGTGTTCGACTGCAAGAGCGAGATCTGCCAGGGCATCGCCGCCGGCGCGCCGCTGATCCTCGACTATCTCTGCGACGACTGCGCCGCCCACTTTGAGCAGCTCAAGGAGACCCTCACCGCCCTCGAGATCCCCTTTGAGGTGGACGCCTCCATCGTCCGCGGCCTCGACTACTACCGCCGCACCGTCTTTGAGTTTGTCAGCGGCGAGATCGGCGCCCAGTCCACCGTCTGCGGCGGCGGCCGCTACGACGGGCTGGTGGAGGAGCTGGGCGGAGACCCGCTGGCCGGCATCGGCTTCGGGCTTGGCATCGAGCGTCTGATCATGACGCTGGACAGCGCCGGCTACGAGTTCCCGCCCCTGCCCGGGATTGCCGTTTATGTCGGCATGACCGATGCCTCGCTCGATGTGCTGACCACCAAGCTGGTCACCTCGCTGCGCCGCGCCGGCATCTCGGCGGAGAAGGACATTGTCGGCCGCTCGGTCAAGGCGCAGATGAAGTACGCGGGCAAGCTGGGGGTGCGCTTTGCCGCCATCATCGGCGGCGACGAAGTGGCCGCCGGCACGGTGCGGGTCAAGGATATGCAGGGCGGCGAGCCGTTTGAGGCGCCGCTCGACCGGTTTGCCGAGGTCATCGCCGAAAAGCTGTGAACGCCGTGACCATGCCAGTCCCGTTTTGACGGCGCTTCGAGCGCCGCATGGATTCCATGGGGATTCCACTGAATTCCATTCCGTCATCATCCCGTCCGGCTGCCGCGCCCGCGTCCTGCGTCCTGCGGCTGCGGCAGGGCCGGCGCTCATCCCCGTGTGACAGACGTGTTATACAGACGTGTTATAGAATAGAAAGGTTGTTTCTTATGATTGAAACCATTTCCGGTCTGAAAAGAACGAAATACTGCGGCGAGTTCCGCGAGAGTGACATCGGCACCGCCGCCACCGTCTTCGGCTGGGTGCAGAAGGTGCGAAATCTGGGCGGCCTGATCTTCATCGACCTGCGCGACCGCACCGGCCTGGTGCAGGTGGTGTTTGACGAGTCGGTGGACAAGGCGCTGGCGGACAAGGCGTTTGCCGTGCGCGGCGAGTACGTCTTGGCGGTGGTCGGCACCGTGCGCAAGCGCGAGATGGTCAACGACAAGATGCCCACCGGTCAGATTGAGATCCTCGCCTCCGAGCTGCGCATCCTCTCGGCCGCCAAGACCCCGCCCTTTGAGATCGTGGAGAACAGCAACGTCAACGACGAGCTGCGCCTCAAGTACCGCTACCTCGACCTGCGCCGGCCCGATGTCGCCAAGAATCTGCTGCTGCGCTCCCGCGTTTACACGGCGGTGCGTGACTACTATGCGGAAAACGGCTTTGTCGAGGTCGAGACGCCGCTGCTGATGAAGTCCACCCCCGAGGGGGCGCGGGACTATCTCGTGCCCTCCCGTGTCCACCCCGGCAAGTTCTACGCCCTGCCCCAGTCGCCGCAGCAGTACAAGCAGATTCTGATGCTGGCCGGCTTTGACCGCTATATCCAGATTGCCAAGTGCCTGCGCGACGAGGATCTGCGCGCCGACCGTCAGCCGGAGTTCACCCAGATTGACTTAGAGATGTCCTTTGTCGACCGCGAGGACGTGATGGCGGTCAACGAGGGGCTGCTCAAGCGGCTGTGGAAGGACTTCCTCGATGTCGAGGTGCCCACCCCCTTCCGCCGCATGACCTATGCCGAGGCGATGCTCCGCTTTGGCTCGGACAAGCCGGATCTCCGCTTCGAGCTGGAGATTGTCGACGTCACCGAGACGGTGAGGGGCTGCGGCTTCGGCGTCTTCACCTCCGCCATCGAGGCGGGCGGCGCGGTGCGCGGCATCCGCGTGCCGGGCGGCTTTGACAAGATGAGCCGCAAGGAGATTGATTCGCTGGGCGAGTACGTCAAGACCTACCGCGCCAAGGGCCTCGCCTGGGCGAGACTGGGTGCCGATTCCACCACCTCCTCCTTTGCCAAGTTTATGGCGCCCGAGGAGATGGAGGCGCTGCTCTCGGCGCTGGGTGCGGAGAAGGGCGACGTCGTCCTGCTGGTGGCCGACGCCAAGCTCGGCGTGGTCGAAGCCTCGCTCGGCGCGCTGCGCTGCGAGGTGGCGAGACGGCTCGGCCTGATCGACAAGTCCCGCTGGGAGTTCCTCTGGGTCACCGACTTCCCGCTGCTGGAATTTGACGAGGAGGAGAACCGCTACGTCGCCGTCCACCACCCCTTCACCGCGCCGATGGACGAGGACCTGCCCCTGCTGGACACCGACCCCGGCAAGGCCCGCGCCAAGGCGTATGACTGCGTGCTCAACGGCTACGAGCTGGGCGGCGGCTCGATTCGGATCTACAACACCGACCTGCAGGCGAGAATGTTTGAGCTGCTCGGCTTTACCAAGGAGGAGGCGGAGAAGCGCTTCGGCTTCCTGCTCGAGGCCTTCTCCTACGGCGCCCCGCCCCACGGCGGCCTGGCCTTCGGCTTCGACCGTCTGCTGATGCTGATGGCCGGCGAGGAGGACATCCGCACCGTCATCGCCTTCCCCAAGGTGCAAAACGCCAGCGAGCTGATGAGCGGCGCGCCGGATGAGGTGTCGCCCAAGCAGCTGGAGGAGCTGGGCATCTGCATCGCCGAGGCGGAGGACGACGACGAGGACGATGAGGAGGACGACGATTAGTCCCCCGTCCTCTCCCGCTGTTCCCTTTCACACACTTGAAATACACTCAAAAAAGCCCCGGCGAAGCAACCGCTCCGCCGGGGCTTTCTTCGTCCTCTCTCCTCCCCATCGTCACCCCGCCCGCATTTTGTCTCTTCGGCGCTTGACGGAGCCTGAGCGGGTGTGCTATCGTGAGAGCAAGGGTTAGTTTCTGCTAACAAAAAGAACCGAGAACAGAGAAAGCGGGGTGAACACCATGGAAAAAATCACGTTACAGGTGGAGGGCATGGTCTGCTCGATGTGTGAAGCACACATCAACGACGCGGTACGCCGGGCGTTTGCCGTGAAGAAGGTCAGCTCCTCGCGCAGCAAGGGCACCACCGAGGTCATCACCGAGCAGCCGATCGACACCGAGGCCCTGAAGGCGGCGATCGACGCGACGGGCTACACCGTCACCGGCTGCCGCGTGGAGCCCTACACCAAAAAGGGCTTCTCCCTCTTTGGCCGCTGACGGAAGCGCCCCCCTGAGCAGCACAAGCAAACGCCCCGCAGTCTGACCGACTGCGGGGCGCATTTTTCATCTTTCCGATCCGATTCTACCGATCCGATTCTACCGAATCAATGATACATCAGCCCCGAGGTGTAGTACACCGCCAGCAGCACAATCACGGCGCCGATGGCCATCAGACCGTAGAAGGCCGCCTGCGAGGGGGAGAAGGCAAACACCACCGCCGCCGCCGCGACCACGCCGCCGGCCACCCAGGCGGGCAGATAGTTCTCCTGCTTCTTAAACAGCTTCAGCTCCCTCTTGCCCAGCCTGAGGGTGCCGCCCTCCTTTTTGCAGGTGAGGCAGGCCCACAGCCACAGGCAGGCCAGCGCCAGCAGCAGCGCCGCAAAGGGCAGCTTCCAGCTGGCAAACAGGCCCCACAGCAGCATCCGGCGGAAGATGTAGAGCGCCGCCGCCGCCGTCACCAGGAAAGCCGAGACGGGGTAAAAGCCGTTGCCGTACACATGGCCGATCAGATAGACCACGCAGATCGCCGGGGTGAGCACAAAGAGCATCTTGACGGCATCATTGTAAAACAGCCGCAGAAAACCGCAGGAGGCGAGCAGGAAGAGGCTGACAAAGAGGCCGGCACCGGGGGTGACCAGCTGATCGCCGCCCTTGCCGCCAAGGGAGACAACGCGCCAGACCGACACGGCGGTCATCACCGCCGCCGTCACGCCGAGGATCATCACGGCGTTGTTGAAAAAGGCGAAATTCCGCCCCGTCTCCACCGCACGGTAGAGGAAGGTCAGCGCGATGACAAAGGCAAAGGTGAGGGTGATATAAAGCGCCATGCGGTTGCCGACCATGTCGCTGCTGCGCTGCTTCGGGTTCACGCTCTGGTTGCTGTTCAAGTTACGTTCCAACTCCTTCGGACGCCGGTCGGCGCCGTTATTCTTGCTGTTTCGCTTCTTTGCTGTTGCACTTCGCAATCATTTTGCCCCGAATGGGGCAGAGGGATCTTCGCTTATCCGAGATTGCCGGTGAGATACTGCACCACAGCGATGGCGGCAGGTCCCGCCGTCTCGGTGCGCAGGATGCGGGGTCCAAGGCCGATGAGGACAATGCCGGCCCGCGCCGCCTCCTCTGCCTCCTCCGGCGAAAACCCGCCCTCGGGGCCGACGAGGATGCCCACCTCCGCCGCGCCTTGCGGCAGACGGGAGAGCGGACTGTCCTGCTGGTTTTCGTAGAGCATCAGGGGGTGAGAGAGCGACGCCAGCGACGCCACCGCCTCCCGCCAGGACAGGGTGGGACGCACCGCGCAGAGGGCACCCCGGCCCGACTGCTTGGCCGCCTCATCGGCGATCTGCTGCCAGCGCAGCCGCTTCTTCTCCGCCGCCCGCTCATCGGGCCGGGAGATGCAGCGCGAGGACAGCACCGGCTGCACGCACACCGCCCCCAGCTCCACCGCCTTCTGCACGATGGACTCCATCTTGTCCCCCTTGGGGAGACACTGGAAGAGGGTGATCCGGCAGGAGGACTCCGCCGTCGAAGGGGTGCGGGAGAGGACCTGCACCGTCACCTGCTGACGGCCGGCCTCGCACAGCTCGGTGAGCAGGTCGGTGCCCTGCCCGTCACAGAGGGTGAGCCGCTCGCCAACGCGCATCCGCAGCGAGGAGAGGATGTGCCGCGCCGCCTCCCCGGCAAGGGTGATGCGGTCGGCTGCCGCCTCCTCGGGGGATATGAAAAATCTGGGCATCGGCTGCCACCTCCCTGCCGGGTTTTGCTTCCCTGCGCCAACAATCAGTATACCAGCCTTTTGTGTCTTTTACAAGTCCAAATCCCCGGTTTTTACAGGAAAACGCGCAAAGGGCGCTCAAAAATGTTACGCCGGCCGACGCAGCCGCAGCGCCACCCAGTCCTCCTGGACGCTCTCCCGCTCAAGGATCAGCCCCGTCGCCACCAGACCTTCCCGCACCTCCGCCGCCCGCTCGCCGATGATGCCGGAGGCGATGAGGGTGCCGCCGGGGCGCAGGAAGTCGTGCAGCCGCTGGCGCATGGCGAGGATGACGTCGGCGACGATGTTGGCCAGCACCACGTCGTAGCCGTCGCCGATCTTCTCAGCCAGCGTCGGCTGGCGGTTGACGTCGCCGCAGAGCAGGGTGAAGGCGGCGGGGTCGATGTTGTTTTTCTCCACGTTTTCGCCGGTGGTGAAGACGGCGTTCTGGTCGATGTCCACCGCCGTCACCTGCCCCGCTCCCAGCAGCGCCGCGGCGATGCCGAGGATGCCGCTGCCGCAGCCCATGTCCAGCACGCGGGTGCCGGCCAGGGGCAGCGTCTCCAGCTCCTTGAGGCAGAGCTGGGTGGTGTGGTGGCTGCCGGTGCCGAAGGAGGAGGCGGGGTCGATCTCGAGGACGGTGCGCCCCTCGGCCTCGGCCGTCAGCTCCTCCCACGAGGGTTTGATATAGAGCTTCTCGCCGACGGGGAAGGGGCGGAAATACTGCTTCCAGTTGTTGGCCCAGTCCTCCTCGCGGACAACGCTCTTTGCAAGGCTCAGCCGCCCGAGACGGTCGCCCTCCCGCGCCGAAAGCTGCGCCAGCGCCTCCTCCACGGCTCGGATCTGGCCCTCGCCCTGCTCGTTGCAGGCGAGGTAGAAGGTGAGGGAGGGGGTCTGCTCGCGCAGATCCATCAGGCTTTCATCCACATAGTCCCAGTAGGTCTGGGTGCCCTCGAGAAACTCCTCGAAGTCGGCGGGGTCGTTGACCACAAAGCCGGTGACGCCGAGGCGCTCGAGCAGGTCGGAGAGGAGGGGGATGCCCTCGCTGGTCGTTTCAATCGTCAACTGCCAAAAATCCATGGATGGGACTCCTTTTCATCGTGACATTTCCCGGCTCCGCCAGAAGCCGGCTCTTTTCTTACAATACCCCTTTTTCGCTGTTTCGTCAATCATTTTAGAGAAACCGCAGCGTATTGACATCGCCGCACGGCGAAGCCTATAATGGTAAGACATTCCCCGCCGGCGCTGCCGGACATCAACGAAAAGAGGGGCTTCCCTTGCTGCCATTTCTCATCCGCCGCTTTATCCGGGACGCGGATCAGCTCACCTCCCCCGCCGTCCGCCGGGCCTACGGCACCCTGTGCGGGGCGCTGGGCATCGCCCTCAACCTGCTGCTCTTCGGCGGCAAGCTGGCGGCGGGCCTGCTCTCCGCCTCCATCGCCGTCACTGCCGACGCCTTCAACAACCTCTCCGACGCCGGCTCCTCCCTCATCACCCTGGCAGGCTTCCGCCTCGCCGGCAAGCAGCCCGATCCCGACCACCCCTTCGGCCACGGGCGAATCGAGTATCTCTCCGGCTTTTTCGTCGCCCTGCTGATCCTGCTGATGGGCTTTGAGCTGCTGCAAAGCTCCTTTGCGCGCCTGCTGCGGCCGACACCGCCAAACGTCACGCCGACGGTGCTGCTGATCCTCGCCGCCTCCGTCGCCGTCAAGCTGTATATGGCCGCTTACAACCGCAGCATCGGTGAGCGCATCGACTCCGCCGCCCTGCGCGCCACCTCGGCCGACTCGCTGGGCGACGCCGTCTCCACCTCGGTGGTGCTGCTCTCCGCCCTGCTATACCGCCTGTTCGGCTGGAACCTCGACGGGCCCTGCGGCCTGCTGGTGGCGGGCCTGATCTTCCTCGCCGGCTTTCGCGCCGCCAGGGAGACGCTGGATCCGCTGCTCGGCCAGCCCGCCGAGCCCGAATTCGTCGCCCGGGTGACCGAGCTGGTGCTCGCCCATCCCGCCATTCTCGGGATGCACGACCTCATCATCCACGACTACGGCCCCGGCCGCCGCTTTGTCTCGCTGCACGCCGAGGTCTCGTCCAAAGAGGATCTCGTCCCCCTGCACGATCTGGTGGACAACCTGGAAAAGCAGCTCGCAGCGGAGCTTGGCTGTCAGGCCACCATCCACATGGACCCCGTCGCCGTCGGCGATCCGCTCACCCGCGGCCTTCAGGACAAAACCGCGGCGCTGCTGCAGGAGAT
>JAFQKL010000308.1 GCA_017396965.1 Clostridia bacterium | reverse complement strand
TTACAGTCTCTCCTCCAGCGCATCCAGCTGCTTTCTCATCTCCTCCGGCAGACGGTCGAACTTGGCATAGAACTCTCTCAGCCCGGCAACCTCCTGCTTCCACAGGTCACGGTCAACGGTCAGCAGCTCATCCATCGCCGCATCCGAAATCTCGAGGCCCTCGAGGTTGATGTCTTCCTTCTTCGGCAGTCTGCCCACCGGGGAATCCACCGCCTCGGCCTTGCCCTCGCAGCGGTCGAGGATCCATTCCAGCACTCTCATGTTGTCGCCAAAGCCGGGCCAGAGGTACTCGCCCTGCTCGTTCTGGCGGAACCAGTTGACATGGAAGATCGTAGGCAGCTTCTCGATCTTCTTGCCCATCTCCATCCAGTGGCCGAAGTAGTCGCCCATGTTGTAGCCACAGAAGGGCAGCATGGCCATGGGGTCGCGGCGGACGACGCCGACGGCACCCATCGTCGCGGCGGTCGTCTCACTGGACAGGGCGGAGCCGACGAAGACGCCGTGCTCCCAGTCGAAGCTCTCAAACACCAGCGGCGCGGTGCGGGCGCGGCGGCCGCCGAAGACGATGGCCGAGATCGGCACGCCGTTGGGATCGTCGAACTTGTCGCTCACGCAGGGGCAGCCGGCGAGGGGGGAGGTGAAGCGGCTGTTGGGCTGGGCGCCCTTGGTGGTGGCGGTGGTGCCGTCCCAGGGGTTGCCGAGCCAGTCTTCGCCGTGGACAGGCGGGTTCTTGTCCAGCCCCTCCCACCAGACGGTGTTGTTGTCGAGATTTCTCACAACGTTCGTAAAGATGGTGTTCTTCTGGGTCGCCGCCAGGGCGTTGGGGTTGGTCTTGGCGCTGGTGCCGGGGACGACGCCGAAGAAGCCGTACTCGGGGTTGGTGGCGTAGAGGCGGCCGTCGTCGCCGATGCGGAGCCACGCGATGTCGTCGCCGACGGTCCAGACCTTGTAGCCCTTCTTCTGATAGACCTCCGGCGGGATCAGCATGGCGAGGTTGGTCTTGCCGCAGGCGGAGGGGAAGGCGGCGGCGATGTAACGCACTTCGCCTTCGGGGTTTTCGATGCCGACGATCAGCATATGCTCCGCCATCCAGCCCTCCTTGCGGCCGAGGACGGAGGCGATGCGCAGTGCGAAGCACTTCTTGCCCAGCAGCGCGTTGCCGCCGTAGCCGGAGTTGATGCTCCAGATCGACTGGTCGGCGGGGAAGTGGAGGATGTAGCGATCCTTGGCGGAGAGGGTGCCCTTGGCGTGGAGGCAGGGGACGAAGTCGCCCTCGTCGCCCAGCTGATCGAGCACCGCCTGACCGGCTCTGGTCATGATGCACATCGAGAGGGCGACGTAGATCGAATCGGTCAGCTCAACGCCGATCTTGGAGAAGGGGGAGCCGATGGGGCCCATCGAGAAGGGGACGACATACATGATGCGGCCCTTCATGCAGCCGCGGTAGAGCGGCAGCACCTTGGCTCTGGCCTCGGCGGGCGTCATGTGGTTGTTGGTGGGGCCGGCCTCGGCGGGGTCGTCGGTGCAGATGAAGGTGCGGTCCTCCACGCGGGCGACGTCTGAGGGGTGGGAGCGGTGGTAGTAGCAGCCGGGCAGAAGCTCGGGGTTTAAGCGATGCATCTCGCCGGTGGCCACGGCGCGGGTGCGCAGCTGCTCCAGCTGCTCCTCGCTGCCGTCGATCCACTCCACAGTGTCCGGCGCCATGAGGGCGCGGCACTCCTCGACCCAGTCGAGCAGCTTGCGGTTGTTGGGCAAATTAGCCATGGGGCATCCTCCTTATTTTACAGTCGGGGAAGTAAACCATCTATTCCGCCAGCAGGTCGGCCAGGGCCGCGAACTGCGCCAGCGTCATTCGTTCGGCGCGGATGTCGCGCGGGAGGCGTAAGGTCTCGAGCGCGTCGCCGATGCGGGATTTTGCGATATCTCCCTGGTTGCCGACGGCGTTGACCAGGGTTTTCCGCCGCTGCCCGTAGCCCTGGCGGATGAGGGAGAACATCCGCTTGACGTCCCTGCACTGCACGGGCGGCACGTCGCGCAGATCCATCCGCACCACGGCGGACTCCACCTTGGGCATGGGGACGAAGTTGGCCGCCGGCACCTTGAAGAGGATGCGCGGCTGGGCATAGTACTGCACCGCCAGCGAGATGGCGCCGCTGTCCGCCGTGCCGGGCGGGGCGCAGAGGCGCTCGGCGACCTCGAGCTGCACCATCACGGTGATGCTTCGAAGCTGCTTCGGCGCGTTCTCCAGCAGGCGCATGACGATGGGGGTGGTGATATAGTAGGGCAGATTGGCCACCACCGCCACCGGCGCGTCGCCAAAGCAGCGGGGGAGCAGGTCATGGAGGTCGAGATCCATGAAGTCGGCATGAAGGATCTCGACATTGTCAAAGGGCAGGGTTTCGGCCAAAATCGGCAGCAGGTTCTGATCGATCTCCACGGCCAGCACCCGGCCGGCGCGGCGGGCCAGCTCGTAGGTGAGGCAGCCGATGCCGGGGCCGATCTCCAGCGCCCCCCAGTTTTCATCCAGCCCGGCGCTGCGCACGATCTGCCAGGGAATGCGGGCGTTGACCAGGAAGTTCTGGCCGAGGCCCTTGTTGAAGGCAAAGACGTGGCGGCGGCGCAGCTCGTTGATGGTCTCCCGCTCGCAGAGGGGATTGGTGATGTGCGGCTCCTGTTCCAGAAGACTGTAGTCGATAATGCGTTCGTCGATCATGCGCTCCCTCCTCTGCCTTGCGGGGCCGGGGGACGGCCCGGCCTTGTCGATCGGATACGATCCTGTCTCTATTGTACCGCAACCGGGGGCCGTTGTCCAGTGCGGCGGGGATTTTCTTCGCGGCAGACGGCGGTTTTTGCCCGTTTCGCCCTACCGCCGCGGGATCTGATGCTCGCAGGGCACACCAACCTGGCACTTGCCGCAGCCGTAGCGCACGGTGGCGTCCGGCCCGTGCGGCGGCAGGTAGCTGCCGTTGACATAGGGCCCGCAGATATTCTGATCCTTGCCCAGCACACAGCCGCGGGTGGCGTCGATCGCGCCCACCGGGCAGCGGCGCTGGCAGGCGCCGCACATCGTGCAGTAATCAAAGGGACCGCTGTAAGGGCGCGGGGTGGGCGCGAGGGGAGCGGTGGTGACCACCGATCCGATCCGCCCCGCCATTCCCCTGGCGGTGATCAGCCCGCGGGAGAGGCTGAAGGTGCCCAGTCCCGCCGCATAGGCGGCGTGGCGCTCCGACCAGTTGGAGCTGTAAGGCTGCACCACGCCGAACCCCGTCTCCAGCGAGGGGGCGACGGCCTGGTGACCGTATTCGCGCAGCAGGAAGCAGAGCTGGCGGCAGAGGGCGTTCACCAGCCGCTGCCCCTCCACCCGGCCATGCAGCCACAGCGCCGAGCAGCGCTGGTTGGTGACCTCAGGGTCATACGGCTCATCCATCCGCCCGCGGTTGGAGGCGCGCACGGCCTCGGTGAAGGGGAGGAAGAAGCAGATGACACTCTTCGCCCCCGGCAGCCACTCCTCGGGGCTCTTAAAGTGACGGCCGATGACCTCCTCGCGCTTGAATTCGTCGGTAAACAGCGGATCGTCCGCAGCGGCCATGCCGATCAGCGGCTCTTCAAAGATGCTGACACCGACGTATTCCGGGGAGATCGCCTTGTGGGGACTGATCTGGTTGCGGCCGGCGGCACTCATGTATTCCACCAGCTCGGCTTTGATGAGATAGGGGTGCATGGTAAAGCCTCCTCATGCCAAAGAACAGGTACGGCAGGCAGACGGCCCGGCGCGGCGGGACAGCCAGCGCGGGCAGGGCGTCTGCTTCTTAATATTGGGAAGCAGGGGACAGGGTTCGACCGCCGCTTCGCGTCAACTTGCAACCCCCCTTTCCGACGGACGGGGGCGGCGGAGACGGCGGATCCTGTGCGCGGCGCGCTTACCCCTGCTGCTGCTTCATCTCCAGCAGATAGCGCCGCAGCAGGTCGA
>JAFQKL010000307.1 GCA_017396965.1 Clostridia bacterium | reverse complement strand
GACAGCCTGCCCTCCTGCCTCTGGTCTGCCGCGTCGCGTGCGGCGGGGAAGGGGGGAGGGGGTTGCCTGTGTGCGCTGCCATATGTCGAGGAATTCATCCCCCTTCCCATCTTGCTCACTGCCCGGAAGGGGACAGCTCGCCCGACGCAGAGCGGCCAAACCGGCGCGCAAAGCCCGCCTGTCGCGCCCCTGGCTCCCTCCCCGAGGGAGCTGTCAGCGAAGCTGACTGAGGGAGTCCGCGCAGGCTTTGCCCATCGCACAGCATCCACACCAACGCGCAAACCCGCCCATGCGGGCACAGCCTCGCCCGCCGCAGCGCGCCTAAACCCAGCGTACAAGCGTAGGTCTGTCAAGGGTTCAAGGGTGGAGATTTTACAAAAATCCGTCCCCCGCAAGGATTTTTGTAAAATACTACCCGTCCCTTGACAGACCGGGCGGTCCGCACCCCACAATGGAGGTGGGGAGTGTGGTCCACCGACCACACTCCCCCGACACCCCCCTCTTGACAACCCGGTCTACAAGGTGTAAACTAGCACCAACCCCACAGGTCTACACCATGTAAACCCACACGAAAGCGAGGACCCCCACCATGCCCGAATACCACCTCGGCGAAATCGAAGCCCGCTTCGCCGACCTCATCTGGGACCGCCAGCCCATCCCCTCCGGCCAGCTGGTCGCCCTCTGTCAGCAGCAGTTCCAATGGAAGAAATCCACCACCTACACCGTCCTGCGCCGCCTCTGCCAGCGCGGCCTGTTTGAAAACAAGGACGGCCAGGTCCGCGCCCTCGTCAGCCGTGAGCAGTACCTCACCGCCCGCAGCACCGATTTTGTCGACAGCACCTTCGGCGGCTCCCTCCCCCGCTTTCTCACCGCCTTCACCGGCGGCAAGCGGCTCAGCGAGGAGGAGCTGACCCAGCTCACCGCCCTCATCGAGCGGCACAGGAGGGGCGGGGAATGATCGAGACGCTGTTCGCCGCCGTCCTCAGGATGAGCCGCGCTGCGCTGTTCATCCTGCCCGCCCTGCTGCTGGTGCGCTGGCTGCTGGCCCCCGCGCCGCGCATCTGGCGGTGGGTGCTGTGGAGCGTGCTGCTCTTCCGCCTGCTCTGCCCGGTGACGGTGACCACCCCCGTCTCCCTGCTGCGCCCGCAGCTGCCGGCGGCGGAGCAGGAGCAGACGCTGCCGCAGCCCGCCCCCCTCTCCCCGTCGCAGCCCGCCGCGCCTCCCGCCGCCGCACAGCCAACCCTGCCTGACACCGCTGTGCAGCCCCCCTCCCTTCCCGCCCTCCTCTGGGCGACCGGCACGGCGGCCATGCTGGCCGCAGGCGCCGTCTCCCGCCTGCGTCTGCGCCGCCGCCTCGTCGGCGCCGTGCCGCTCGGGGAAGGGGTGTGGCTGGCCGACGGTATCGACACCTCCTTCGCCGCCGGCCTGCTCATCCCCCGCGTCTACCTCCCCTCCGTCACCCCGGAGGAGGACATCCCCCTCATCCTCGCCCATGAACACACCCACATCCGCCGCGCCGACGGCCTCTTCCGCCTGCTCGCCTGGCTGGCCCTCTGTCTGCACTGGTTCAACCCCGCCGCCTGGCTGGCCTTTTTCCTCTCGGAGCGCGACATGGAGGCCGCCTGCGACGAAGCCGCCCTGCGCCGCCTCGGGGAAGCGCGCCGCGCCGACTACGCCGAAGCCCTGCTGCGCAGCGCCGCCCCCCGTCCCGCGCGGCTGACCACCGCCTTCAGCGAGAGCGCCGTGGCCGGACGGGTGCGCCATATTCTCAAGGTCCCGCTGCGCCCGCGCCGCCTCCTCTCCTGCGTCGCCCTGCTGCTGGTGACGGCCTGCGTCCTGCTGCTGGCCACCGATCCCGTTGCCGACGAGGGGAGGACAAAGCTGCTCGGCGCCCACTACGGCGTCGCCGAAACCCTCTTTCAGCAGTCCCCCCGCCCGCCGTATGCCGCGGGGGAAGGCCCCGTCTGGTGTATCACCGCCGACCATCAGATCTACCTGCGCGAGCGGCCCGGTGAGGGCTATCAGCACCTCGGCGCGCTGCAGCCCTGTGAGCTGACGGCGGAGCGCCTGCGCCACCTCCTGCTCAAAAGCGGTGTGCCGATGGGGGAGCGGGAGTTTGCCGCCATCACCGAGGCCCGCTACAGCGTCGCCGGAGACACCCTGTATTTCGCGGTGCAGACCGAAAAGGGGGAGACCCTGATCGGCAGCACCCGCCCCGACACCGCCCAACCCGGCAACATCGCCGCCGGCCTGCTGCTGCGCCTTGAGCGGGTGGAGTCCGGCTTTCAGAAGGGCGCCTACTACGGCGGCTTCTTCACCCGCTCCCTCGTCGCCGCTGCCGGGGAGCAGGCCGCCTCCTTCGCCGGCCACGCCATCGAGACGGCGGAGGGCGACTGGATGGTGGTCGGCTTTACCGCCGGCACGCCGGACGAGGCGGGGCAGCAGCCCGACCTCGGCTATGCCGTCTTCCGCTCCTATGACGGCCGTGGCTACCTGCTCCACGACGTCCATCTCGCCCCCGGCGCGGCACAGCTCGGCATCTGCCAGGCCGCCCCCGCCTCCCTGCGTGTGGCAAAAGACGGCCTGCTCGGCGTCGACACCACCTGGGACGTCATCCTCAGCACCGACCCCCGCCTCGCCGCCATCCGCCGCGAGGTGTATGACGAAGAGGGCCGCCTGATCCGCGAGGAGACGGAGACGATCGACCGCGCCCCCTCCATGACGCTCTTCCCCTGGAAGCACAGCCACGGCGCCGCCTATCGGGTGCGCCAGTTCTATCTGGACGCCGCCGGCGTCCCGCTGGCAGAACAGATCCCGGAGTCCCCGCCCACTCCCTGACGCCCACCCCTGCCCCCGCTCCCTGACACCCTGTCCACCCGCGTCCCCTGTTGTCTGCCCCGCCCGGCCCAAGCCCTGCGCCGTGAGACCCTGCGTCCTCCGGCATCAGACGGATTGCCCCGCAGCCTCGCGGCCCCATCTCTCCAGGGAAATCGCCGCATTTCTCCACTTTTTTCGCCATTTTCCTTGCGCCGGACCGTCGCATTGTGGTATGATAATGAGCGGTCTGAAGGGAGGAATGACCTGAATGGAAAAAAGAATTATTGGAATTGAAGAAAAAGTCCCGCTGGGGCAGGGTATTCTGCTGTCTGTCCAGCACGTTTTCGCCATGTTCGGCGCCTCGGTGCTGGTGCCGCTGATCTTCGGCGTCAACCCCGGCATCGTGCTGATGATGAACGGCTTCGGTACGCTGCTGTTCATCGCCCTCACCAAGGGACGCGCCCCCGCCTACCTCGGCTCCAGCTTTGCCTTCCTCGCGCCCGCGCAGGTGATCATCAGCTCGCTCGGCTATGAGTACGCGCAGGGCGGCTTCGTGGTCGTCGGCCTCGCCGGCTGTGCGCTGGCGCTGCTGATTGCCAAGGTGGGCACCGACTGGATTGACATTGTGCTGCCCCCCGCCGCCATGGGCCCTGTCGTCGCCCTCATCGGCCTGGAGCTTGCGGCCAACACCGTCGCCGGCGGCACCACCGGCGCCAACCTCATGAGTGAGACGACGGTACTGGGCGACTGGGTCGTCTTCCTTGTCACCCTCGGCGTTGCCGTGCTCGGCTCGGTGCTGTTCCGCGGCTTCCTCTCGGTGGTGCCGCTGCTCATCGCCATGCTCTGCGGCTATGCCACCGCCTGCGTGTTCGGCCAGGTCTCTTTCGAGCCGGTCCTCAACGCACCCCTCTTCCAGTTCCCGCAGCTTTCCTTCCCCAAGTTTGACATGGATGCCATCCTCATCATGCTGCCCGTGCTGCTGGTCATCACCAGTGAGCATATCGGCCATCAGCTGGTCACCGGCAAGATTGTCGGCCGCGACCTGATCAAGGATCCCGGCCTGCATCTCTCGATGCTGGGCGACGATCTCTCCACCGCCATCTCCGGCTTCATCGGTGCCGTGCCCACCACCACTTACGGTGAGAACATCGGCGTTATGGCCATCACCGGCGTGTACAGCGTCTACGTCATCGGCGGCGCTGCCATCATCTCCATCCTCATGGCCTTCATCGGGCCGCTGTCCGCCCTGATCCAGACCATCCCCGGCAATGTGGTGGGCGGTATCTCCTTCCTGCTGTACGGCATGATCGGCACCTCCGGCATCCGCCTGATGGTGGATGCCCAGGTGGACTACGGCAAGTCGCGCAATCTGATTCTCACCTCGGTGGTGTTCGTGTCCGGCCTCTCCAAGCTTGCGATCAACATCGGCGGCCTGTCCATTTCGGGCATGACGCTGGCCAGCGTGGTGGGCATGGTGCTGAGCCTTGTGTTCCATCTGTGCGACAAGGCGGGTTGGATTGTCGAGTGATCCCGTTTTGGGCTGAGAATTTTGTCTGACGTTTGGAAAACCCCGCTGCAGGCGACT
>JAFQKL010000306.1 GCA_017396965.1 Clostridia bacterium | reverse complement strand
GTCCCCCCGTCAGCCCACAGCTGACCGCTCCCCAGAGAGAGCCACCCCCATCAACACACATTCGGAGGCAGCAACCAACGTGACAAGCGAGATCATCATCCGCGGCGCCCGCGCCCACAACTTGAAGAATATCAACCTCAATATCCCCCGCGACAAGCTGGTGGTGGTCACCGGCCTCTCCGGCTCCGGCAAGTCGTCCCTCGCCTTCGACACGATCTATGCCGAGGGCCAGCGCCGCTATGTCGAATCCCTCTCCTCCTACGCCCGCCAGTTCTTAGGGCAGATGGACAAGCCTGATCTCGACGAGATCCAGGGCCTCTCCCCCGCCATCTCCATCGACCAGAAGACCACCTCCAAAAACCCCCGCTCCACCGTCGGCACCGTCACCGAGATCTATGATTATCTCCGCCTGCTCTATGCCAACATCGGCGTCCCCCACTGCCCCGTCTGCGGGCGGGAGATCAGTCAGCAGAGCATCGACCAGATTGTCGATCAGGTGCTCGCCCTGCCCGAGCGGACGCGGATTCAGGTGCTGGCCCCCGTGGTGCGTCAGAGAAAAGGGGAGCATCAGAAGGTGTTTGAGGACGCCCGCAAGCAGGGCTTTGTCCGTGTGCGGGTGGACGGCGAGGTGATGGATCTCTCGGAGGAGATCAAGCTAAAGAAGAACAACAAGCATTCGATCGAGATCGTCGTCGACCGCCTCGTCGTCGGGCCGGGCATCCGCTCCCGCCTCGCCGATTCGATCGAAACCGCCTCCACCCTGGGCAACGGCCTCTCCCTCGTCGATGTCGGCGGGGAGCGGGAGCTGACCTTCTCCCAGAACTACGCCTGCCCCGACCACGGGGTCAGCATCGAAGAGCTGACCCCCAGGATGTTCTCCTTCAACAACCCCTACGGCGCCTGCCCCACCTGCACCGGCCTCGGCACCCTTCTCAAGCTCGACCCCGACCTCATCATCCCCGACCGCTCCCTCTCCCTTCGCGAAGGCGCCGTCAAAGCCTCGGGCTGGAACTTCATCTACGGCGGCACCATCGCCCAGATGTACTACGAGGGCCTGGCCAAACACTACGGCTTCTCGCTCGACACCCCCTTCGGCGAGCTGTCCAAAGAGGCGCAGGACGTGATCCTCTACGGCACCAAGGGAGAAAAGATCAAGATGACGCGGGTCAACGAATACGGCAGCGGCACCTATGAGAACGCCTTTGAGGGCGTCTTCACCAACCTCCAGCGCCGCTACAGTGAGACGAACAGCGAGTTCATCCGCTCCGAGATCCGCACCTCGATGTCCGAAAGCCTCTGCCCTGACTGCAAGGGCAAGCGCCTCAATCCCACCGTCCTCGCGGTGACGGTGGGCGGGCTCAACATCATCGAGTTCACCGAGCTTTCGGTGGTCAAGGCGCTGGAGTTCCTGGAGGGGCTGACCCTCACCCCCACTGAGGAGCTGATCGCCCGCCAGATCTTAAAGGAGATCAGGGAGCGGCTCTCCTTCTTAAAGAACGTCGGCCTTGAATACCTCACCCTCTCCCGCGCCGCCGGTACCCTCTCGGGCGGTGAAGCGCAGCGGATCCGTCTCGCCACCCAGATCGGCTCCTACCTGATGGGGGTGCTGTATATTCTGGACGAGCCCTCCATCGGCCTTCACCAGCGGGACAACCGCAAGCTGCTCGACACCCTAAAGCGCCTGCGCGACCTCGGCAACACCCTGATCGTCGTCGAACACGATGAGGAGACAATGATGGAGGCCGACCACATCATCGACATCGGCCCCGGCGCCGGCGTCCACGGCGGCACCGTTGTCGCCCAGGGAACGGCGGAAGAGGTGATGGCGGTGGAGGAGTCGATTACGGGGCAGTATCTGAGCTATCAAAAGCACATCCCCGTCCCCGCCGAGCGCCGCCCCGGCAACGGCAAAAAGCTGGTGATCAAAAACCCCCGCGCCAACAACTTAAAGGGCATGGACGTGGAGCTGCCGCTCGGCACCTTCATCTGCGTCACCGGCGTCTCCGGCTCCGGCAAGTCGTCGCTGGTGAATGAGGTGCTGTACAAGACCCTCGCCGTCCAGCTCAACAAGGCCCGCTACCCCGCCGCCGCCGTCGACGCCATTGAGGGGATCGAGCATCTCGACAAGATCATCGCCATCGACCAGTCCCCCATCGGCCGCACCCCCCGCTCCAACCCCGCCACCTATACGGGGCTGTTCACCGACGTCCGCGCCGTCTTCGCCGCCACCAACGAGGCGAAGCTGCGAGGCTTCGGGCCGGGGCGGTTCTCCTTTAACGTCAAGGGCGGCCGCTGCGAAGCCTGCGAGGGGGATGGCATCATCAAGATTGAAATGCACTTCCTCCCCGATGTCTACGTCCCCTGCGACGTCTGCAAGGGCAAGCGGTACAACCGGGAGACGCTGGAGGTCAAGTACAAGGGCAAGACCATCGCCGATGTCCTCGACATGACGGTGGAGGAGGGCCTCCAGTATTTTGAAAACCACAACAAGATCCGCCGCCGGCTGCAGACCCTTTACGACGTCGGCCTCGGCTATATCAAGATCGGCCAGCCCTCCACCCAGCTCTCGGGCGGCGAGGCGCAGCGGGTGAAGCTGGCGACCGAGCTGTCCCGCCGCTCGACGGGGCGCACCATCTACGTCCTCGACGAGCCGACCACCGGCCTGCACACCGCCGATGTCCACAAGCTGATCGAGGTGCTGCAGACCTTTGTCAGCGAGGGCAACACCGTCGTTGTCATCGAACACAACCTCGACATGATCAAGAGCGCCGACTATGTGGTGGACCTGGGGCCGGAGGGCGGCGACCGCGGCGGTGAGCTGCTGGTCTGCGGCACTCCCGAAGAGGTGGCGGCCTGTGAGCAGTCCTACACCGGGCAGTACCTGAAGCTGGCCCTTGAGCGCGACCGGCAGCACCGGCAGTCATGTTCGGATACCTGACCGCCTTTCGCGACGAGCTGCGGGTGAGGGAGGAGCGCACCTACAAGGCGATCTACTGCGGCCTCTGTCACACTCTGCGCGAGCGGTACGGCCTGCCCGCCACCGCCGTCCTCTCCTACGACCTCGCCCTCCTCGCCACCCTCGGCCTCTCCTTGGCCGCTGAGGAGCCGCAGACCACCGAGCGCCGCTGCCTGATGCACCCCTTCAAACGCCGTCCGGTGACCACCACGCCCGCCCCCTTTCACTACGCCGCCGCCCTCCAGGTGCTGCTGGCGGCGGGCAAGCTGGCGGACGATGTCGCCGACGAGCGGGGCGGCCGCCGTCTGCTGGCAGGGGCGGGGAAAACCCTCCTCGCCTCCGCCGCCCGCCGCGCCGCCGACGACTTTCCCGAGGCGGCGGCGCAGATCCTCCGCCGTCTGGAGGAGCAGGCGTCGGTGGAACGGTCGGCGGCGACGGAAGGGGAGTTTCCCTCCCTTGATGCCTGCTGTCACCCCTCCGCCGCCCTGCTGGCGGAGCTGGCCGAGGAACTGGCGCCGCAGGAGGAGATGGGAACCCGCCGCGCCCTGCACCAGCTCGGCTACTAGCTCGGCCGCTGGGTCTACCTGATCGACGCCGCCGACGACTGCCGCAAGGACTTTGAACAGGGCCGCTTCAACCCCCTCCCCCCCGCCGGTCTTGCCGACCGGGACGGCACCCCGGACGCAGCCCGCCTGAAGCAGCTGCTGGACGATGCCGCTTCCGCCGTCCGCCTCGCCCTCGCCCTGCTGCCGGTGCGCCGCTGTCTCGGGATTCTTGAAAATGTCACAGGCTTTGGCATGGCGCAGCAGCAGAGGCTGGTGCTGCGCCGCGCCGCCGGGCAAAAGGAGACGGCCGGGAGTTGACGGGAAGGCCTTTCGGTCGTACAATAAAGGCAGAGAACCGACATAGTCTGGAAGGAGAGCTTCATGAAGGATCCGTATGAGGTGCTGGGCGTCTCGCGCAGCGCCGACGATGCGCAAATCAAAAACGCCTACCGCGCCCTGGCGAAAAAATACCACCCCGACAACTACCAGAACAACCCCCTCGCCGACCTCGCCGCCGAAAAGATGGCCGAGATCAACGAGGCTTACGACGCCATTGTCAAGGAGCGGGCGGGCGGCAGCCGGGCGGGTTCCGCCGGTCAGAGCGGCTACACCGCCTCCTCCAGCTCCGCCGCCGGCAGCCTCTTTCTGCAGGTGCGCAGCCTGATCCACGCCGGCCGCATCGAGGAGGCCCACCGCCTGCTGGACACTGTTTCCTCCGGCAACCGCTCGGCGGAGTGGCATTTTCTCATGGGGGTGGTGCTGCAGCGCAAAGGCTGGCTGGCCGATGCCCGTACCTACCTCGAGGAGGCGGTGCGCAGAGAGCCGAACAACCCCGAGTACCGCCAGGCGCTGGGCAGCTTTGCCTCGCCCTTCGGCGGTCAGGGCGGGATGCCCTATACCACCGGCTTCTGCCTGCCCTGCGGCGGTCCCTGCGACCTCTGCACCTCGATTCTCTGTGCCAACATGATGTGTGACTGCTGCTGCCGCTAGGCGGCGCCGGATGACGCTGTATGAAGGAAGGGGGAGCCTTGTGAAAACCACCGCCATCACCGGAGGGGGCCTGATGGCCGCTGCCGCCGTGGTGCTGATGACTTTGCCCCACCTCTTTCCCTCCCTCACCCTCACCTGCGCCGCGATGGCCGGCTTTCTCGTGCTGTTTGTGATGATGAAATGGGGGGTGAAGCCGGCGCTGCTCTGTTACCTCACCGCCGGCACCCTCGCCCTGCTGCTGCTGCCGCAAAAGGAGACGGCGCTGGAATTTCTCCTCTTTTTCGGCCTTTACCCCTTAGTCAAACGCTGGGCGGAGCTGCGGGTTCGCGGCCTGCTCTGCTGGGGGGTCAAGTTTCTCTATTTTAACGCCACCCTGCTGCTGGCCTGGCTGCTCTGCGGGCTGCTCGGGATTCCGCTTGTTGAGATGGAGGATCAGCTCTGGTGGTTTGCGGGGGCCTTTAACCTCGTCTATCTGCTGTACGACGTCTCGTTTACCCGCGTCATGCAGCTGCTGCTGACGCGCTACCGCCGGCTGTTTGAATAGCTTTGACAGCCGCTTTGTGACAGAAAGGACCAGAAATTGCTGCAACGTTTTTTACAGGATGCCATCTACCTCATCCCCGCCGTCCTCTTTTCCTTGAGCTTCCACGAGTTTTTCCACGGCTTCGTCGCCGACCGGCTGGGCGACCCCACCGCCCGGAATCAGGGGCGGCTGACCTTGAATCCCAAGGCGCACTTAGACCCCATCGGCACCGTCTGTATGCTGCTCTTCCGCTTCGGCTGGGCAAAGCCGGTGCCGGTGAACATGATGTACTTCAAGAACCCCAAGCAGGGCATGGCCATCACCGCCGCGGCGGGACCGGCCTCCAACCTGCTGCTGGCCTTCGGCAGCATGGCGCTCTACTTTGTCTTTGCCATCCGCGGGGGAGACGGGCTGATCGGCGGCTATCTCACCACCTTTTTCTATATTATGATCCTGATCAATGTGGGCCTTGCCGTCTTCAACCTGCTTCCCATCTCGCCGCTGGACGGCAGCAAGATCCTCTATGCCGTGCTGCCCAACCAGATTTACTTTAAGATCATGCAGTATGAGCAGTATTTCCAGCCGATCATCTTCCTGCTGCTCTGGACCGGCCTGCTCAGCACGCCGCTCGGCTTTTTGCGCGATCTTGTGATCGACGGCATGAGCTTCGTGCTGCGGCCGCTGGTGCTGCTGCTGCTTTGATGCGGCAGAGAGTGAAAACAAGAGAGGAGGCGGTCCCCGTGCAGCCGCTGGTCTATACGCTGGAGGTCTTCGAGGGGCCGCTCGACCTGCTGCTCCATCTCATCGAGCGCAGCAAGCTGGACATCAAGGACATCCCCATCGCCCTTCTGCTGGAGCAGTATCTGGCGGCGATTGAGGCCGCTCCCGCCCTCGATGCCGACAGTATGAGCGAGTTTCTCCTCATGGCGACCCGGCTTTACTATATCAAGTCGCGGATGCTGCTGCCCCGCGAGGAAGGGGAGGAGGACCCCCGCGCCGAGCTGGTGGGGATGCTGGAGGAGTACCGCCGCTGCAAGGAGCTGGCCGGGCTGCTCAAGGAGCGGTATGAGGAGAACGGGCGCATCAGCCGCACCCGCCGCCCTGAGCCGCTGCCCGAGAGCAAGCCGGTGCTGAAACCCCACGCCCCCGCCGCCCTCACCGGGGCCTATCGTTCGATTTTCCGCACCAACCTGCGCCGGATGCCGCCGCCGATTGAGAGCTTTACCGGGATTTTGGTGCAGCGGGCGGTGTCGGTGGCGGGCAAGGTGTTTTCCCTGCTGCGCCGGCTGGTGAGCGGGCGGCGGATCACCGTGCGCGAGGCGGTGTACGGTCAGCCGACCAAGGGCGACGCGCTGGCCGCCTTCATGGCGGTGCTGGAGATCGCCCGCATGGACCGCGCCCGGCTGGAGGGCGAAGACGACGAAGCAGAGCTGTGGCTGGAGGGAAGGGGTGGTTTGCTTGAGCGATGAGAGAGTGCCGATGCCCGAAGCGGAGTCGCTGCTGCCGCCCGGCCGCGAGCTGGCGGCGCTGGAGGCGGTGCTGTTCGCCTGCGGCGAGCCGGTGGAGACGGAGCTGCTCTCCCGCACCCTGCAAATTCCCGCCGCCACCCTGCTGCCCCTGCTGGAGCAGCTTCGCTCCCAGCTGGACAGCCGCGGCGGCGGCATCCGACTGCTGCGGCTGGACACGGCCTGGCAGCTCTGCTCCAACCCCGCCTTCGGCGAGGCGGTCCGCGCCGTCGCCGAGCGGCGCAGGGAGACGACGCTCAGCCCCGCCGCCCTGGAGGTGCTGGCGGTGACGGCCTATCACCAGCCGGTCACCCGTGCCTTTTTAGAGCAGGTGCGCGGGGTGGACAGCGCCGGCGTTGTCGCCTCGCTGCTGGAAAAGGGGCTGATCGAAGAGCGGGGGAGGCTGGACGTCCCCGGCCGCCCCATGCAGTTCGGCACCACGGCCGCCTTTCTTCGGGTGTTCGGCCTCAGCTCCTTGGACGAGCTGCCGCCCATCGACCCGCACGGCGAGCAGCTCACCCTGACAGAGCCGGAGCAGGCGGAGCCTCTGTCCCCTTGAATCGGACGGAGAGGCGAAGGTTGGCACGGCCGCTTTGCTGCGGGTTTGCCGCGTTCGTCCCGTTGTTTTCGTATTTCGTTTGCAAGAAGCTGAGAGGAGGTGTCGCCCATGCCCTGGACTGTCCTGGTGCCGCTTGTGCTGCTGGGACTTTTGCTGCTGCTCCTGCCGCTGCGTCTCGGCCTTCGGATCACGGGGCGGGGCGGCGCGTTTGAGATCGGCGTGCAGCTGGGCGGGCTGACGGTGGTGCGCATCCGCCCCGGCGGACCGCCCCGCGTCAAAACGGCAAAGAAGAGGAAGAAGGAGCAGCAAAAAGAGCAGCAGAAGGCGGACAAGCAGGGAGAGAAAAAAGGCCCCGCCCTCACCGAGCTGATCCGCATCTCGGAGGACTTAGGCTTTCTCTTTGCCAAGCTCAAAGAGGGCCTTTCGGTCACCCACCGCCGTCTGCTGCAGCGGATTGTGGTCGGCCACCTGCGGCTGGACCTTGGCGTCTCCGGCGGCGAGCCGATGTCCACCACGCTCGCCTACGGCGGCCTGTCCGCCTCGGTCTACGGCGCCGCCGCCGCGCTCAGCCACCTCGTCACCCTGCGCCGCCACGACATTGTGCTGTGGCCGGCCTACCACCTGCCCGAGTCGACGGTGACGCTGGACGTCCGCTGCTGGCTGCGGCTCTGGCATCTGCTGTGGGCGCTGTTTGGCTATCTGGCCATCGCCCGCGAGGTACTGGCCCTCATCAAGGAGCGCAAGGCGCAGTACGCCGCCGCGGAGCAGGCCAAGGCGGAGCGCCCCAGAGTGCGATAGTTTGCATGACTGACGGAGGTCACCCCCTCCCGGAATCATAACAACATCAAAAGGAGAGGAATCAAATGAACGAGCATCCCATTTCCGGAATGGCCCAGTCCATTATGGACAACATCAATCAGATGGCCGACGTCAACACCATCGTCGGCGAGCCGATCGTCACCCCGAACGGCGTCACCATCATCCCCATTTCCAAGGTCTCGGTGGGCTTTGGCATCGGCGGCGGCGATTTCAAGCCGGCGACGGCGGAGGAGAAGAAGGCCCCCAACTTCGGCGGCGGCGGCGGCGGTGCGCTGAACATCACCCCCATCGCCTTCCTGATTGTCAACAACGACAATGTGAAGCTGATCACCATCGACCGCAGCGAGACCAGCGTGGACAAGGCGCTGGCGATGGCGCCGGAGATGGTGGATAAGCTGGCGGCGATTTTTAAGAAGGATGATCCTGCGGCGCTGTAAAGCTGCGGGTTCCAGAGACGGCGGAAAGCCCCTCGCAGAAGGTTCGCGGGGGGCTTTCTTTTTTGCGAGAGAGAGGAGACGTCGCTCCACCCACCGCGCCGCCCCGCCCGCCCCACAATGGAAAGAGGGGCGAAGCCACTCCTGTGCTTCGCCCCATGTCTGCCAAACAGCAGGCAGCGAAAGTC
>JAFQKL010000305.1 GCA_017396965.1 Clostridia bacterium | reverse complement strand
TGAGATGTCGGCGTCATCGGCGAAGGGGGCGGGCTGGTCGAAGGGGAGGGTGAACTGGGCGTCGGTCTGGAGTGTCCAGCCGGGCAGGGTGACCCGCTTGAAGACGCGGGTGAGCATGGTGGCGCACTGCTCACGGTTGAGCAGCGCGTCGGGGGCGAATTCGGTGTCGCTGACGCCGGCGGTGATGCCGGTGTTGTAGGCCTTGAGCACCTCGAGGTCGCTTGTGTCCACAAAGGGGTTGCTGACGGCGGGCAGGGCTTCGCCGTTTGCCAGCGCCTCATAGACCTTGACCGAGACAGCGGCGAATTCGGCCCTGGTGATGGGGGCGGTGAGGTCGGCTCCTTGCAGTACATCGGGGATCAGGCCCATGGCATCGGCCTTGGCCAGCTCCTCATTGGCCCATTCGCTGCCGGAGGCGGGGACTTTGGCGTTGAGACCGGCCACGGCATCGATGTCAGCGCCCGGCCAGCCGCTGCCCTGCCCGTTGAGATCGGTGATGCGGACATAGCGGTACTTTCCGTCCGCCGGCACCTTGCCCGCGAGATCCACGCCCGAGAGCGAGCCCTCGGCCACGCCCACATCAATCCAGTTCACAAGGTCGGTGCTGACCTCCACCCGGGTCGGCTCAACATCGGGGCCGACTTCAAAGACATAGATGTCCATCCCCTCCCCATCGGTGATGAAGATCTCAAATTCAAGGGTGATCGAGCCACGGGCACCGACTGTATAGCCATTGGTGTCGGTGGCTTCGTCGTAGTCGGGGGCACCGAGGATGTTCTCGGGATTCATGGCGGTTTCATAGCTGGTCCAGCGATCACCGGTGTGACAGTCCACCACGCGGACGGCACAGGCCCTGGCTCCGCCCGGGATGGTAATCCGGTTGCCGCGGGAATCGGTGTAGATCACATCTTCCAGAGTCTCCTCCGCCAGCGCCGTCACCGGCAGCAGGGCGAAGGTGAGGACGAGGGCGAGCAGGATCGAAAGGGTGCGTTTCATTGTTCATTCTCCTCTCTCTTGGTCGGTTGTCTGTCCGGAGGGGAGAGGACATCCCGCCCTCTCCCCTGTCTTCCCTCCTCTGACCGCAGGTTACGACTTGAACAGGCCGCCCAGCGCGCCGCCGAGGCCGCTCTTGACCTCGCTGATCGGGTTGTTGAGTCCCTTGTTCTCCCCCTTGTTCTGGCGGCTGGCGAGGATGATCTCGTCCGCCATGCGGCTGAAGGGGAGGGACTGGAGCCAGACCTCGCCGGGGCCGGTCAGGGTCGCCAGGAAGAGGCCCTCGCCGCCCAAAAAGCCGCTCTTGATGTCGCTTTGCAGGGCGACATCGTAGTCCACCGTCTCGCTCATGGCGACGAGGCAGCCGGTGTCGATCCGGAGCATCTCGCCCGCCGCGAGGGTCTTTTTGATGATGGTGCCGCCGGCGTTTAAGAAGACGATGCCGTCACCCGTCAGCCGCTGCATGATGAAGCCCTCGCCGCCGAACAGGCCGGCACCCAGCTTCTTTTGGAAGTGAATGCCCACATTGACCCCCTTGGCGGCGCAGAGGAAGGCCGACTTCTGGCAGATCAAGGTGCGGTCAAAGGTGTCTAAGTCAACCGGGATGATCTTGCCGGGGTAGGGGGAGGCGAAGGCGACCTTGGCCTTCTGCACCGGGTCGGCGTTCTGGAAGACGGTCATGAACAGGCCCTCACCGGTCAGGGCCCGCTTGCCGGCGCTCATCAGCTTGCTGCCGAAGCCTTTGCCGGCGTCGGCGCCGCTGCCGTCGCCGAAGATGGTCTCCATCTTGATGCGGGCATCCATGTAGTTCATCGCCCCTGCTTCGGCGAGGACGCTCTCGCCGGGGTCGAGCTCGATCTCGACCAGCTGCATGTCGTCGCCGAAGATCTCAAAGTCGATCACATCGGCCTTGGTAAAGAAGATGCCGTTCTTCTCCATTCGGTTGGGGTCGGCCGCCGCGCCGAACGAGGCTGCGCCGGCGGTGGGGGCTGCGCCCATTGGCGCCGCAGTCGGAGCGCCCTGCTGGGCACCGCAGTTGCCGCAAAAACGGCTGCCGTCGGGGATCTGATTTCCGCAGTTCGTACAAAATGCCATGGTGGTTCCCTCCGTTTTGTCTGTTTTGATCGATCTTTTCGTGGTCTTTTCTTGGTCTTTTGCGGATCGTCCGCCCTCAGATTCCGTCTTCCGGGACAGATCCGTCGGCGGACGCGGACGGCAGGATGGCTGCCGCCCGGCTGTTCAGGCGGGCTCGTCCCGCCGGCGTGGTCGGTTTTTGATGCGGGGGTGCGCTTTGTCTCACCGCGCCGCCCCCTGCCCCGGCGTCAGGGCGGTGCCGCACTGGGGACAGTAGCGGGCGGCGGTGGCCACCACCGTTTCGCAGGCGGGGCAGCTCTTGTGGCGGCTCTTGTAGAGCTGGAACAGGGTGTCTCTGGGGAGCCGCTTCCCGCACGCCCGGCAAAACCGCCGGTCGGATGGGGACATGGTGCCGCAGCGGGTACACACCTTGATGCGTGCCATTGCCCGGGGGCCGAAGCCGAAGTGGTCCATGCTCTCCTGCCGGATCCGGTCCAGCTGCTGCGCGGTCATCATGCCGTCACCTCCCGGTACTGAAGCTTTGCACCGCATCTGCGGCAGAACACATCGTCGGCAGGGACCCGCTCCCCGCACACGGAGCAGTAGTTGGGCCGCTCCTCCCAGGGGGTACATTCCACGCAGTGGCCCTCATCGGCGTTGTACATGGCCTCACACACCCACTTGCCGCAGCTGTGGCAGAGGTTGAACTGCAGCCTTCCCTCACGCTCCCACGCCAACATCCGTTCTTCCTCCTGCGTCTCGGCCCGCACCGGCTCCGTGGTACACATCGCCGCGCCGCTGAGATCACAGAAGAAGCGGTAGCGGGTTCCCCCTGCGTCGGTGATGATCCGGTAGGCTGCTGTTTTGTTCCTGTTCGCCATGGATCGGCTCTCCTCCTCTCTGTTTGGGATCGAATTCTCTGCGGTTTCCTTGCTTTCATTGTACGGATCTCCCCGGTTTTGTCCCCACACCAACCCCGCAAAAGAGTGGGATGACCGCAGTATTTTTGAAAAATTTTGTCTCCGGACAGAACAATGCCCCCTGATCCGAGGGGGGGCACCCTTTTTTCGGGGGAAACCGGCCTCAGCTGCCCGGAGAATGCAAAAGCCGTGGGCTGTGACCGAAGTCACTGCCCACGGCTGCCTTTCTGTGCGGAGGCGGAGGGACTGTCCTGCACATCCTCTCCCTGCTCCTGCTTCATCACGGCGGCGAAGCGCAGAAGCTCCTTGCGGGATGTCACCCCCAGCTTGGAGTAGATGTTTTTGTTGTGGTATTTCAAGGTGTTTTCCTTGATGCCCATCTGGGCCATGATCTCCTTCGTTCCCTTTCCCTCCAGATAGCATACAAAGACCGTTCGCTCGGTCTCGGTCAGCCTGCCCAGATTTTCCAAGAACATGGCGTAGCTGTCCGGGTCGATCTCCTGTTTCCGGGAGTAGGCCAGCCGGGAGATCTCTGTGCGGGCCTTTTCGTGTTCGCTGCGCAGGCTGTC
>JAFQKL010000304.1 GCA_017396965.1 Clostridia bacterium | reverse complement strand
GATAGGCGTAGACCGCGTAGCAGAGATGGACCAGCGTCAGCAGGATGCCGAGGGCGACGACGGCGGTGAGCAGTTTGAGATAGCGGGTTTCGTCCATGGGAGCCTCCTTTGGGTGGAGTGGGGGTGGGGCGGGTGGTTACATGGAGAAGATCGGGTTGCCGAGCAGGACGGTGTAGCCGAAGGTGGTGGTTACAAAGGCGGTGGGGATCAGAACAGCCAGTGCAGCGCGCAGCTGCAGGCGGTTCAGTTCTTCGGGGGCAACGCTGCCCGGCTGCTGTTCTTCCTGTTGACGGGCTTTCTTCAGGGATTCAAACTGATCGAAAAATATCTCCACCCCCTTATAGATGAAATAGGGAAACAGAAAGGGGGCGCCGAAGGCCAGCGGAAGAAAGAGGATGGCGCCGACCGGACTGTCAAAGAGCACCGGCCCCAACAGCAAACCCATCAGATAGGATGCCGCGAGAAAGACCGGCGGCAGCGCAAGCAGGCTGAGGATCGGGTGGCGGCGGATGATGTCACGGAGCTTCATGGGAGACCCTCCTTTGGATGGATTGAGGGCGGGACGGGTGGTTACATGAAGGAGATTGCGTTGCCAAGCAGGACGGTGTAGCCGAAGGTGGTGGAGACGAGGGCCAGAGGGATCAGGACAGCCAGTGTTGCACGCAGGCGCAGGTGGTTCAGCTCTTCCGGGACAACGCTGCCCGGCTGTTGTTCTTCCTGCTCGCGCACCGCTCGTACGGATTCAAAACATTCAAAAAAGATGGCCACGCCTTTGATGACGAGAAAAGGGAACATCGGGATACAAAGGATCGCAATCAAAAATATGAGTCCGTTTCCAATGAGCAGTGGCTCCAGCAGCAGGCCCAGCAGGTAGGATGCCGCGAGAAAGAGCGGCGGCAGGGCGAGCAGGGTGAGGATCGGATGGCGGCGGATGATGTCACGGAGCTTCATGGGAGTCCCTCCTTTGGACAGTTTGGGGGCGTGGGGCTGAGGGGTTCGGCGGGGTCACATGGCGAAGATGGGGCGGCCGAGCAGCATGGTATACCAGTAGAGATACAGGGCGAGAGCCAGCGGGGTGAGCAGCAGCAGAGCTGCGGCGGTGCGGCGCAGACGGCGCTCTCGCGGCGACGGTGTAACGGGCTGGGGTTGCCTGCCAAAGTTGTCCAGTTCCCTGTCCCTGTCGCCAATCAGGGTGACCAGAGCAAAGATCGGCAGGACGAGAACAGCCACGACCAAGAGCTGGATGCTGATATCTCGCAGGGTGTCGAACAGATCCATGACTGCCTCCTTCCTCCGCTCACATCGCCAGAATCGGCCGTCCGAGCAGGACGGTGTAGACATAGAAACCGCCGGCCAGCGCCAGGGGGGTGGCGATGGACAGGGCGTAGCGCAGGCGGTGGTTGCGCAGCTCCTGCGGCGGGACGCTGCCGGGATTTTGCCGCTCCTGCTCTCTGGCATCACGCAGCTTCTTTCGGCTGTCGAAGAAATGGATCACCAGCAGGGCGGCAACGACCACAGGGGTGAGAATAACCGTAAAGAATCCGAAAATAAACAAAACATACTGAATTAAAAAATACAGATCTTCCATTATAATCCTCCTTTTTCAGATTGGTACGGCGTCAGGACACAATCCCATCTTCCGGTACCCACGCGGACCGGTTACGCCGTTTACATATGGGTCAGGGTGGCCATCAGCAGGCGGGTGAGGACGAGGAAGGCGGTGATCAGGGCGAGGGCGGTCAGCAGGGCCAGGGTGCCGAGCGAGGCGCGGCGACGGACGTCCTCCAGCTCCTGCGGCGGGACGCTGCCGGGACGCCGGCGCTCCTGTTCCCGCGCGTCGCGAAGGTGGCGGCGGGCCTCATAGCAGAAGATGCCGGCGGCGACGGGGAGCAGGACGAACAGGACGAGAAACAACAGACGGATCACGGGGCAACGACTCCTTTCTGTGCAGGGGGGCAAGGATGACAGCTCTTTCTTCTTTTGTCGGCAATTCCATCAAAAAAGTTCCCGTTTTCAGAGAAAAAATCTGCGGAAATCTGCAAATTTGTAAAAGTGACGGATATCAAGCAGGAGTGACCACGGCGGAGTCTCCCGATAAACGACAATCCCCGGGAGATCGTGCGTGTACGGCGGATGGCTCTCCCCTGCCCGTTTGTTTCGCGGTCAGACAGAAAAAAGCCGCCCGGCGGTGCGGGCGGCTTGTTGGGGGCGGGTCGGTTTGTGTTGTGGCGGCAGGGCGGCGCAGTCTGCGACGTGCAGAGCGCGTCAGGAGGGTTTCAAAATGCTTCGCATCCTCTCCCCTGCCCTTTTACCGGGTGACCTCCATCACCATCAGGTCGTTGCCGGCAGTAAAGCCGTTTTGCTGCAGGAAGGCCTCCAGTGAGGGGTTTTCCACGGCGAAGTTACAGACCAGACGGCCCGCGCCGCGCTGGGCGGCGAGGAGGCGGGCGAAGGCGAGGCCGTGGGCGCGGTCGCCTTCCAGCAGGCCGATGTGCAGGCCCTTGTCCGACTGGAAGCGGGCGCCGGCGATGAGGACGGTGCCGCTCTCCTTGTCGCGCCAGAGGCGGCCGGCGGCGGCGAGACCGCGGCAGTTGCCCTCGTTCATGCGGTAGTAGGTGCGGTTCATGACGAAATAGCCGTTGTACTGCTGACAGTAGGGGGAGAGGACGGCAAAGGCCTCCTCCTCCGGCACCGGGGCGAAGCCGCGACCGTCGGCGGGGGTTTCGGGCAGGGCCGAGGTGGGGAGGGCGTATTCCCGGAAAATGGAGGTTCTCTCCAGTCCAAAGCAGCGGGCGAGGCCGGCGGAGGGAATGTTGGCGGCGCCGGTGTACATGGCAAGGCGGGGCAGGCGGAGCTGTTCGGCCTGCTCCATGTAGCGGCGGTAGATGGCGGTGCCGACGCCCTTGCGCTGCCAGTCCGGCTCCACCCGCAGGGTCTCGAGCCAGCCGGAGCCGTCCCAGAGTACGGTCAGCTTGCCGATGCCCACCAGGCGGTCGCCGGCAAAGACGGCGGTCATCTCGCCGACGGTGGTGAGGTAGTACTCATAGACATCTGCCAGATAGCAGAGATCGCCCATCGCGGCTTTCTCCACCCGCAGGCCTTCGCTCAGATATTCCGGGGTCAGGGGACGCAGGGTGTATTCCATGGGAACCTCCTTGATTGACGCTCGGGGGCCGAGCGGATTCTTTCCGGCCGGTCAGCCGGGTTTTTTCATGGTCAGCGAGATGCGGTGGCGGGCGCTGTCCACCTCCAGCACCCAGACGGTGACCACATCCCCCACCGTCACCACCTCGGAGGGGTGGCGGACGAATTTGTCGCAGAGCTTTGAGATATGCACCAGGCCGTCCTGATGCACGCCGATGTCGACAAAGGCGCCGAAGTCGGCGACGTTGCGGACGGTGCCGCGCAGCTCCATGCCGGGCTTCAGATCTTTCAGCTCCAGCACATCGGTGCGCAGCAGCGGTGGGGGCAGCTCGTCGCGCAGGTCGCGGCCCGGTTTTTGCAGCTCGCGCACCAGGTCGCGCAGGGTGGGCAGACCGATGCCGCAGTGCTCGGCGGCCCGCTGCTCGCCGACGGCGGCAACGGCTTCGTCGAGATGGGCCAGCTTTCCCTCGGCCGCCTCGCCGATGGTGTGGCCGCAGAGGGTGAGCAGACGGCGGGCGGCCTCGTAGCTCTCGGGGTGGACGCCGGTGTTGTCCAGCACATTTTTGCTCTCCGGCACCCTGAGGAAGCCGGCGCACTGCTCATAGGCCTTAGGGCCGAGGCGGGAGACTTTCAGCAGCTGGCTGCGGGCGGTGAAGGCGCCGTTCTCCTCGCGGTAGCGGACGATGTTTTTGGCCACCGACTCGCTCAGACCTGCCACCCGGGCGAGCAGCGGGGCGGAGGCGGTGTTGAGATCGACGCCGACGGCGTTGACGCAGCTCTCCACCACGCCGTTCAAAGTCTCACTGAGGCGGGCCTGCGGCATATCGTGCTGATACTGGCCGACGCCGATGGCCTTGGGGTCGATCTTGACCAGCTCGGCGAGGGGGTCCTGCAGGCGGCGGGCGATGGAGACGGCGGAGCGCAGCGAGACATCAAAGTCGGGAAACTCGGCGGCGGCGAGGGGCGAGGCGGAGTAGACCGAGGCGCCGGCCTCGCTGACCACCATATAGCCGACCTCACGGCAGTCCGGCTCCTTGATCAGCTCGGCGACCATCTGCTCCGTCTCACGCGAGGCGGTGCCGTTGCCGATGGCGATGCAGCGGACGCCGTGGGCCTTCACCATCCGCGTCAGCACGGCCTTGGCCTCGCGGACGCGGTTGTGGGGCTGGGTGGGGTAGATCACGCCGGTCTCCAGCACCTTGCCGGTGTCGTCCACCACCGCCACCTTGCAGCCGGTGCGGTAGCCGGGGTCGAGGCCCATCGTCACCCGGCCCTTGACCGGCGGCTGCATCAGCAGCGGGCGCAGATTGAGGGCGAAGGTGCGGATGGCGCCATCGCAGGCGCGCTCGGTGAGGGCGGTGCGCATCTCGCGCTCAAGGGAGGGAAAGAGGAGCCGGTCATAGGCGTCCTCAGCGGCCGTGCGCACGGCCTCGGTCATGGGGCCGGCGCCGCGGAGAACCGCCCCAAGGAGCAGGTCGAGCGCCGGCTGGCGCTCCAAGTGAACGCCGACCTTTAAGAAACCCTCCCGCTCGCCGCGGTTGACGGCGAGAATCTGGTGCCCCTGGGCACGGCGCAGGGCGATCTCAAAGTTGTAATACTGGCGATAGACCGAGTCCTCCTCTTTGGCGGCGCGGGCGGTGAGGACGCCCTGACGCTCAAGCAGGCGGCGGAGGCTGCCGCGGATGGCGGCGTTGTCCGAGATGTCCTCGGCGATGATGTCGAGGGCGCCCTGCAGGGCGGCTTCCGCCGTCTCCACCCCCTTTTCGGGGTCGACATAGGCGGCGGCGTGATCGAGCGGGCGGCCGTTCTTGTTGTCCTGCGCAAAGAGGAGGGCGGCGAGGGGCTCCAGACCGCGCTCTCTGGCCTGGCTTGCGCGGGTGCGGCGCTTGGGACGGTAGGGGCGGTAGAGGTCTTCCAGCCGGGCGAGGGTGTCGGCCGCGGTGATGGACTCACGCAGCTCCCCGGTCAGCTTGCCCTGGGCTTCGATCGACTCGAGGATCTCCGTTTTGCGGCTCTCCAGATTGCGCAGGTACTGCAGCCGCTCGGCGAGCTGGCGCAGCAGCTGGTCGTCCATTGTGCCGTGCTGCTCCTTGCGGTAGCGGGCGATGAAGGGGATGGTGTTGCCCTCGTCGAGCAGGCGGACGACGTTTTGTACATGGTCTGCCTCGCGGCCCAGTTCCTGGGCGAGGCGGGTGATGAGGTCTTTGATGGCGGTTCTCTCCTTTGTCTGACGTGTCTCAGTCGAGCGGCTCCTCCGCCACACGGCGGTACTGGCCGAAACGGTACGGCTGCTTGCTGAGGGTGATGGTGCCGTATTCGATGCCGCGGGTGGGGCAGTTGCCGATGCAGGCCATGCAGTGGGTGCAGCGGTCGCCCCAGACGGGCTTTTTGTCTTTCATCGTGATGTTGTTCAAGGGGCAGAGGCGGGCGCATTTCCCGCAGCCGACGCAGGCTTCGGTGGTGTAGAAGTCCCGGGCCGGCATCTTGTATCTGCACCAGATGGGGTTGAAGGGGACGGTGATGACCTTCTCGAAAAAGTAGACGTGACGGGCCTTGAGGCGGCGGCCGGCGCGAATGTCGTCGGCAACGGGATCGAGCATCCGGCGGGCCTCGTGGATGCGCTCCGTGACCTCCTCGGGGCTCAGCATGGGGTAGCTGTCACTGATGACATAGTTGCGGGGCATCTTGAACTCCGCGTGGCCCAGGTAGTTCATGCCCTTTTTGCGAAACATCGATTTTGCCAGGGGGCCGGAGATGCCGCAGTAGCCTCCGCTGGTGAAGATAAAGTAGACATCCCTGCTGCCGGAAAACTGCTGTTCCCGGAGGTATTTGCTGAGAAAGCGCGGCATCTCGCAGACATAGACCGGGGCACAGATGACAAACGGCTTGTCGGAGTGCAGCTCACTGTGGTCGTTTTGGCGGACGCGGTCGAGTAGATTGAGACAGTCGTCCTCCAGACGACGGGCGATCTCCTGCGCGATATACTCGGTGTTGCCGGTGGCGGAAAAATATAAGACCATGTTGGTACCTCCCCTGCAGACGATATTTGATTATACCCCTTCTGGGAGGATGTGTCAACTCATGCGGCCCGGGGCGGGGTGTCCCTGCCCGTCACCGCAGGGGCAGCACCGCGCGCAGGCGGAAGACACCGTGTTCCGCCTCAAATCCGCAGACTCCCTTGTTTTGCTCGACGATGGAGCGGATGCTGTGGCAGCCGTAGCCGTGGCCTTCCCGCCCGGTGACGGGCAGGCCGTCCCGCAGGGTCACTTCGCCTTCAAAGGGGTTTTTGATCTCGATGAGCAGCTTGTTTGCCCGGACATCGCAGGTGATCTCCATCCATTTGCGAGCATCGTCCAGCTCGGAAACCGCGTGAAGCGCGTTTTCCAGGCCGTTGGAGAGGATGGTGCAGAGCTCCGGATCGGAGATCGGGAGTTCCTTTGGCAGCCGGGCGTCCACCGTCAGCCGCACGCCCTGGCGCTCCGCCCTGTTGCAAAAGGAGGAGCACAGCAGATTGACCAGCTCATTTTCACAAAATCGCCGCAGCGTGATGGCATCCACATCGGCCTGCACCCTGCGGATGTACTCCTCCGCCTGCCCGGTTTTTCCGGCGGCAAGAAAGCCGGCGATGGCGGCGAGGTGGTGGCGCATGTCGTGCCGGTAGACGGCGGTTTGCGTCTCCACACACCTGAGACTCTCCAGCTCTGCCGCCGACTGTTTCACGGCCGCTTCCAGCACCGATTTCTGCAGCTCGGCCTGCATCTGCTTTTGCGTTTGCGCATGGTAGGCCGAGAGAAAGACAACATAATAGATGATAACCGCCGTGGGGAAAAACTCGGTCAGCGCCGGAATGCCGGCATAGAGTGCGCTTGAGTAGATGACGGTGCTGTAGTCAAAGATGTAGTACACAAACGGGAGGCTGCCGAACAAAAACAGGGTCTCGGAGGAGTAGGTCATGGCGTCGTGAGCGATGCCGACAAAACAGCGGCGCAGCAGCAGGTAGATTGGAACAATCACCAGAGTGTAGCCGATTTCGCCGAGCAGCGGGTTGCCGGAGAGCGCTGTCAGAGCCAGGTTCACCCATCGGGGGAGCTGGCAGCAGAGGTAGGCGGTACACACGCTGACCAGCGCCACGTCCAGCCGCTTTTTCAGGACAAAGACCAGGATCAGCACCAGCGGCAGGTGGACCATCAGCGGATAGATTTTCTTGGTGACGCCGACGCCCAGCATCAACCAGCAAAGGCTTTGCATCAGCAGGAACAGCGGGCACAGGGCAAAGACAATCTGCTTCTGACGCACGGTCTTCCAGCCTCCGGCAATATGGACGCTGAGCGACAGACCATAGAGGAACACCAGGCCGTAATTCAGAATTCCCAGAAACTTCATGGCGTCCATTGTCCCCCTCCCCTCCCCGGCGGTCCGGCTGTTTTGTTTTGAATATCATACCTGATTGTCGGCGGGAAGTCAACGGGATGCGGCGCGGGCGGTCTGCCG
>JAFQKL010000303.1 GCA_017396965.1 Clostridia bacterium | reverse complement strand
GTGGGGGTGGGCGGGCGGGCTCTCCCATCAAGAAAACCGCCGCAGCGGTTTTCCACCTCGTTCCTCCCCCCCGCAGCTCCCGTCTTTCACACCTGCGCGTTGAAAAAAGGCTTTCCGCTGTGGATCAAGCGTTGCAGCACGGCCGCTCCGCCGCCGGCCCCTCCCGGGGAGGGCGGGGAGGGGAAGCGGTTAAAACCGTCTGCGGACGGTTTTTTGACGGGACTTCCCACCCACCGCCCCGAGCGGCCGCTTCGCGGCCTGCGCCGGCTTAAGCCAGCGGCTGCACGGCAATCGCCTGCTCCATCATCTCGGTAAAATCATCCACCGTCAGCTCGGCGAGCACGCCGTTGATGGCGTCGAGCAGCTCGGTGTTGCCCTTCTGCAGGGAGATGCCGATGTTGATCTCTTCTTCGGACACGGCGAAATCGTCGCCGGAGCCGGCAAAGTCGAGCAGCACGAAGTCATCGTAAACCTCGCAGGCGGCCATGGCGGTGGGCATATCGGTGACCACCAGGTCACACTTGCCGGCGTCGAGCGACACCAGCATCGCCGAGGCGGACTCCTGCGCCGGCAGAATGTCGGCATCCTCGATCTGCGGCAGGCAGACGTCGTACCAGACGGTATTGAGCTGCGAGGTGCAGGTGACACCCTTCAGCCCGGCAAGGCCCTCGGCGGCGGCGTATTCACTGTCGGCGCGGGTGAGGCCGACGATGGAGGCGTAGTAGTAGGGGGTGGTGAAGTCCACCATCTCCAGACGCTCGGAGGTGATCGACTGGCCGGCGATGACGCAGTCCACCGCCCCGGCCTGGAGGGCGGGAACCAGAGAATCCCAGTCGAGCTTGACGATCTGCAGCTCATAGCCCAGTTTCTCGGCGATTCGTTTGGCCATCATCACGTCGTAACCGTAGGCGAAATCGGGGCTGTCTTTGATCGGCACAGCGCCGTTCTCGTCGGTGGGCTGGGTCCAGTTGTAGGGGGCATAGCCGCACTCCATGGCAACGCGCAGGGTCTTGGCACCGTCGGCTTCTCCGCCGGCGGCTTCACCGGAATCGTCACTGCTGCAGGCAGCAAAGGTCAGCAGCATCATCAGGGCGAGGAACAGGGCAAACAGTCTTCTCATTTTGGCATACTCCTTTTCGGGAAAATAAAAAATGCGTCTTGGCTCTTCCTCCATGCGGGAAGCTCCATGACGCACCAAAGCAAAGCCGGCCCCTCATACGGGCGCGGCATCCGAACAGAACCCCTCCCCGCCGGCGACGCAGACAGCGGCCCGGCCCCGCGCTCCGCAAAGGCCCCGCCTTTGAGAGACGCCAAAGCCACGCCGCCGGACAGCGCCCGGCACCGGGAACAGCACTCTTCGGTGAATGGTTCCATCATGATAGCACTCCACATGACTGTGACAGTCCGACACATCTTCTGTGCCGTCCCAGCCACCGCGGCATCGGCCCTGCCGGCGGCGCTTCGGCGACGGTCCCTTTCCCCCGCAGCGGCGGCCGCCTTTTGAGCCGCAGGGTACTGATGACAATCGCAACCTCTATCACGATTCCCCGGCGAAACGCTCCGCCGGGAACCAGAAGATCCAATTTGCCGGTATGATATCACGGCTTCGCCCGCCTGTCAAGGGGGAGACAACAAATCCGTAGAAAATTCACGAATATTCGGAATACCCGCAAGAAAATCATGGTGATTTTCACAGGCTGTTGAAAAACTCCTGTATAAACTATCAAAGAAAACCGTCTTGCCGGTTTTCTGCCTTATCCCGGGCGCGGGACCGGATGTCAAGGGCGCCGAAGGCGGGGAGACAGAAAAATTTTGTCCCGTCCCCCGCAAGGGACAAAAAATTTCTGTCGACCGAACCCTTGACAGGAGGGACACGGGTCATGCTGCTGCCGAAGGCAGGCGGAAAAATCACATTTTTTCCGCCTGCCTTCACTTTTTCCATGGCAAACCGGGCTTTTTTTGGCAAACAGAAAAATCATGTTGATTGTCACCCCGCGCACAGCTGCCCCCCCCTCTGTCCTGTGACGGCGCACATCCGCGGCACAGAAGGGGGCGGCTGGGCAAAGGTTGTTGCCAATTGCGGCATTGTATGGTATACTGGATCATATCGCCAAACGGCCCGCGAGGCGGGTATGACAGACAGGAGGGAACGCGGTGCAGCAGTGGACAGTCGCAGCGATTCAAGAGGCGCTGCTTACGGATGCAAAGGCTTTGATCCGCAAAACGGAAGACAACTACACCGGGCAGGTGACCGCCGTGGCGGCGGAGATCTGCCGTCTGAGAGAGGAGCGGCCCTTCATCCTCGTATGCGGGCCGTCCGGCTCCGGCAAAACCACCACTTCTTACCGGCTGGAAAGCCTGCTGGACGGGATGGGCTGCTCCACCCTCACCGTCTCGATGGACAATTACTTCCTCCCCCACGACGCCGGCGACCTGCCGGTGGACGAAGAGGGCAAGCCCGACTACGAATCCCCCGACCGGCTGGACATTCCGCTGCTGCAGCAGCATCTGCACGAAATCCTCCACTGCCGCCCGGTGGAGGTGCCGCGGTTCGACTTTGCCACCCAAAGCCGTCTGCCCGGCGCGGAGCTGGCCCGTCAGCCCGGCGAGCTGGTGCTGCTGGAGGGGATCCACACCTTAAACCCCTATGTGATGGGCGACATTATGGAGGTCGCCACCGACATCTATGTCATTTTGGAGGACGATCTCGTGCTGGAGGACGGGCACATCCTGCCCGCCTCCAGGCTGCGTCTGCTGCGCCGTCTGGTGCGCGACCGCCTCTTCCGCGGCTCCTCGGTGGCGGGGACGCTGGAGCGTTACGAGAGCGTCTCCCGCGGCGAGCGGCGCAACATCTTCCCCTTCGCCGTCCATGCCGACGAGCGCATCAGCACCTTCCTCGGCTATGAGGTGGCCGTCTACTGCGGCATCTTAAAGCCGGATGCCGACGAGCTGCCGGCCGATCTGCGCTCGCTGGTGCTGTCGATGGAAGGGCTGCCGGCCGACCTGTCGCCGGAGAATTCGCTGGTGCGCGAGGTGTGCGGCGGCAGCATTTACGAGTATTGACGAGTATTGACGAGCCGGGCGGCGGGCCTGCCGCCGTCCCGCCGTCCCCTTAAAAAACACAAAGGAATCACACGGACGCACCGCCGGCCTGACCGGGGGCGTCCCTGAAAGGAGCGTTTTTCATGACTCCCCATAACAGTGCAAACAAGGGCGACATCGCCCCCATCGTCCTCATGCCCGGCGACCCGTTGCGCGCCAAATTCATCGCCGAGAACTTCCTGGAGGATGCCGTCTGCTTCAACGAGGTGCGCGGGATGCTCGGCTTCACCGGCACCTACAAGGGCCATCGCGTCTCGGTGATGGGCCACGGCATGGGGATGCCCTCTGTCGCCATTTACGCGACCGAGCTGATGACCGAGTACGATGTCAAGACCATCATCCGCGTCGGCTCCTGCGGCGGCTTCGCGCCCTTGAAGCTGCGCGACGTGGTCATCGCCATCGCCTCCGCGACTGACAGCGCCATGTTCGACCCCGAGTTCAAGGGGATGCACTACGCCGCCTGCGCCGATTTCTCGCTGCTGCGCACAGCGGTGGAGAAGGCGGAGGAGATGGGCATCACCCCCCACGTCGGCCCGGTGTTCTGCTCCGATGTCTTCTACCAGACCAGCCCCGAGGCCTCGCTGACCATGAAGGCGCACGGCGTGCTGGGCGCGGAGATGGAGTCGGCGGCGCTGTATATGCTGGCGCTGCGGCATAAGGTGAAGGCGCTGACCATCCTCACGGTGTCTGACGTGGTGGACGGAAATGAGACGGGCGAGGAGATGTCGCCCGAGGAGCGGCAGACCACCTTTGCCGATATGATCAAGATCGCGCTGGAGACGGCGGTTACGGCGGGGTAGGAGCGCGGTTCTGTTTTGTGTCATGTAATACGGCTGTGATGCAGCTGTAATGCAGCAGCAAAGCAGCAGTAAACAGCAGCAGAACACCAGTAAACAGCGGTGAAACAGCGATAAATTAAAGCAACAAAGAAGAAAGCGCCTCCGGGACAGGTTGTCCGGGGGCGCTTTTCGTTCTTTGGTTCGTTCTTCGCAAGCTCTCCGGCACGTCCTTTGGAACATCCTGCGGGACACCTGTAGGACATCCTGCGGGACACCTGTAGGACATCCGGCGGGACATCCTGCGGGACTTCCTGCGGGACATCCGGCGGGACTTCCTTTGGGACGCTTCGCAACCGCGGTTATTCCGCAATCCAGAACTCGTTCTCGCGGCGGGCGGACAGCTTCTGAGAGAAGTCAGCGGCGAACTCGTTGTAGAGCGGCACGTCCATGTGCTTCGCCCCCACCGGGCAGCGGCGGATGCAGCGGAAGCAGGAGAGGCAGTGGTCGGCGATTTCCTTAAAATCTTCACCGATTGCCGCCACCGGGCATTCTCTGGCGCAGAGGCCGCAGGCGACGCAGCTGTCCGCAGTCAGCGGACGGAAGCGACCGGCGTCGCCGCCATCCTTATAGGGACGGTTGCCGGGGACGGTGAGGGTGCCGGTCGCCTGAACGGCGCGCAGCGCAAAGTCCGCCGCCTCCTTGAGATCGTCGGCGTTCGGACGGTCCACGGCGATTTCGCCGTAGGTGTGCCGGCCTACGGGTGCGCAGGCGGCGAGGGGGCGGAAGCCCTGCTCGACGGCAAGGTCGGTAAGCTCCAGCACCGCGTCGTCATAATGCCGGTTTCCGTAGGAGGCGGCGAGGATACAGGGGGTGTCGCTGCCCTTGAACGCCAGCAGACGCTCCCGGGCGAGCTTCGGGATCCGTCCGCCGTAGACCGGGGCGCCGATCAGCACCAGCTCGTCCGCGCCGAAGACGCGGGGGGCGGGCAGGGGCAGGGTGGCGAGGTCGAGGACGGCGTCGGCCCCGCCGAGGGCGTCGGCCATCGCCGTCAGCACCTTGCGGGTGTTGTCCGTGGGGGAGAAACAGAGGATGGTGATCTTGTTGCTCATGTTCCGGTTGCTCCTTTCGGTTTTCTTGTTTATCTCAATGAAGTTCACTTTTAAAACAAATCGTATCGCTTATAGATTACCAAGTCAAATCAAAGATAAATCTCGCTCTTGGCATAGGCCACCGCCCTGCCGCCCAGCGTGACGCGCTCGCCGCGCAGGCTGCACCAGAGGCGGCCGCCGCGGCGGGAGGCCTGCCAGGCGACGATCTCCTCCTTGCCCAGCCGCTTGCCCCAGTAGGGCGCGATGTGGCAGTGGCCGGAGCCGCAGACGGGGTCTTCGGCGATGGCCAGCTTGGGGGCGAAGCTGCGGGAGGTGCAGTCGTCGCCGTCGCGGCCGGGGGCGGTGATGTGGGTGATCAGGCCGGGCAGCTCCGCGAGCAGCGCCTGGTCGGGGCGGCAGTTCTCCACCGCTGCCGCATCAGGCAGCACCAGCAGCAGGTCGCGGCCCATCCACGCCTCCAGCGGACGGCAGCCGATCGCCTGCTCCATCGCCTCGGTCACCGGCACGGATTTTAGATCGTACGCCGGGAAATCCATATAAAATTTATCCTCTTTTCGCTGCACGCGCAGGTCACCGCTCATGGTTTCAAAGAGGAACTCTTGCGCGTCCGGCTCCACAAAACGGGAGAGGGCGAAGGCCGTGCCGAGGGTGGCGTGGCCGCAGAGGTCGACCTCGCCGCCGGGGGTGAACCAGCGCAGATGCCAGCCGTGCGCGGTTTTGACGACGTAGGCGGTTTCGGAGAGGTTGTGCTCAATGGCGATGTTCTGCAGCAGCGCGTCCTCCGGCCAACGCTCCAGCACGCAGACGGCGGCGGGGTTGCCCTCGAAGGGGCGCTCGGCAAAGGCGTCGACAAAGTAGCAGGTCAGCATGGGGGTTCCTCCTTTTGTATTTGTATGATGGACAGTTGGACGGGGCGCGGCCGGGCGACCGCTCTTCCTGATGCGGCAGGCGGTCACAGAAAGCCCTGCCGCGACGGCGGGGGCCGCCGGTCGGATAGCGCGGGACGGGGGCGGACGCAGCTTGCGACGTCTTCCAGAATCACCCGTTTTCCACCACCTGCCGCAGCAGCGTGAGCGCCTGCTCCAGCGTCTTGAGGTCGGGCGGCGAACAGACCGCCAGCCGCGCCGCCGCCGGGGGCGGCGCGCTGCCGACGGCGAACCGCTGTGCGCCGTGGACGGCCACACCGGCCAGCTCGGCCGACTTTTCAAACCGCTCCGCCGTCCAGCCCTTGGGCAGCTCGAGCCAGCGGTAGAAGCTCTGCGCGTCGCCGCGCAGCGTCAGCCCGGCGAGCAGGTGGTCGGCGAGGGCGTTGCGCCGCTCGGCCTCGCGGCGGTGGGCCTCCAGCAGCTGCAGGGCGCGGTCGGAGGCCAGCAGGCGGGAGGCCATCTCCAGCAGCAGCGGCGAGATGGTGAGGTTGATGTTGGAGAGCGCGTCCTCCAGCGGAGGACGGTATCGCTCGGGCACGACGAGGTAGGAGACGCGCAGGCCGGGGGAGACGGTGTTGGAGAGACTGAGCAGATAGAGGGTGCGCTCGGCGGCAAACGAGGCGATTGCCGGCAGCGGCGACGGTGTGAGCAGGCTGTGGATGCCGTCTTCAATCAGCAGCAGATCGTGACGGCGGGCGGCTTCGGCCAGTTCCTGTCTCTCCTGCACGGACATGGTGCGGGTGGTGGGATCCTGGCTGGTGGGCATGAGGTAGAGGCCCTTGATGCGGTCGTGACGGCAGGCGGCGGCGATGCCGGCGGCGCTCATCACACCGCGCTCCTGCCGCACCGCCACCAGCTGGATGCCGAGCATCCGGGCCACGCTCTTGAGGCCGGGGTAGGTGAGGGGGTCGACCCCGAGGCGGTCGCCGGGGGAAAAGAGGCCCGCGAGGATGGCGGCGAGGGCGTTCTGCGCGCCGCCGGAGACCATGAGCCTGTCCGCTGACGAGGGACATCCCGCCCGTTCCAGCAGGCGGGCGGCGGCCTCGCGCTGCCAGAGGGAGGGGGCCTCGTAGTCGTAGCCGAAGAGCCGTCCGCAGTCCGGCTCGGCGGCGATTTCGCGCAGCACCTCGGTGACCTCGACAAAGGAGCGGTTGTCCGGCAGCAGGGCGCCGAGTTCCAGCAGGGCGGGCTTGTCGGCGCGGGGGAGGGGGCTGAGACTGGCGAGGGCGTCGTAGGAGACGTGGGTCCCGCTGCCGACGGTGCCGGCGATCAGTCCGCGCTGGGCGCACAGTTTGAAGGCGCGGGAGACGGTGCTGAGGTTGAGGTCGAGAAAGTCGGCCAGCTCGCGCTGGGGCGGCAGGCGGGTGCCGGGCAGCAGGCGGCCGCCGCGGATGTCCTGCTCGAGCAGCTCCGCCAGCTCAAGATAGAGCGGCCCGCCCGCACGGCGCAGGGTGGGACGCCAGCTCATGGGGTAGTCGTCAAAGGAGTTGAAGGGCATGAGTGGGCCTCCTTTCCCGAAAATTGTCTTGTAAAGCGTCCTTGAAACGAGGACACACAGAAGCGGCAGCCGGACTGCCGCCCTTTTTTCCTCGCAGCGTCCAAAACAACCTTCCGCCCTCTTCACGCTCCCCACCCGGACCGTCCGGGGTGCAGCGCCGCAGCGGGGAACGGGGGGGCGGGCGGGCGGGCTGTCTTCGTCACAAAGACAGTTCAGACCTCCTCCCGCCAGCCCACCAGCGGCGGCTCGGAGGCGATCAGCTCGGCGACGTGGCCGCTGCAGATCAGGCGGTAGTGCAGCAGGGACTCGCCCAGCCAGGGGCTGTGGCGCCGCATCTGCCGCAGTAGCGGCGAATCCTGCGCCACAAACAGGCTCTCTGCCTGCTCGGGGCTTTGGAACCAGCAGTCGGGGCGGTAGAGTTCGTCGCTGACCGAGAAGTGAAGCAGGCCGTGCCAGGTGAGGGTGAGGATGTGCGCCGGACGCGCACGCTCGGCGCGCAGGGTGAAGCAGATGCCGTCCCGGTCGGACTCGATTTCAATCAGGTCGTAGAAGCGGACACAGCGGGGGTGGGGCATCCAGCGGGTGAAGGGTTCGGTCACGGGCGGGCTCCTTTCCGGGCGGCAGGGCCGCCGCTGTCCTTCCTGTGTGTACAAAAAACAGAATACGGCAGGGCGCAGCGGATGCTCCCTTACGGATTCCGGCGCTTCTTTCGTCCCGCCAGCTCACCGAAGGCCGCGCCGCCGAGGACGAGGGCGGCGCCCAGCCACTGCAGGGCGGTCAGCCGCTCGCTGAGGAAGAGGGCGGAGAAGAGGAGGGCCGAGAGGGGGTCCAAGTAGCTGCAGATTGCCACCGTCTGCGCGGGCAGGCGGGAGATGGAGGAGAAGTAGAGGTAGCAGGCGAGGCCGGTGTTGACCACGCCGAGCAGGAGGATGCGCGGCAGGCTGCCCGCGGGCAGGGCGGTGGGCAGGGTGTGGCGCACCAGCAGCCAGGTGAAGACGGTGACAAAGGCGAAGGTGAGCTGCCAGAGGGTGTTCTCGAGGCCGTCCAGCCCCTTGACCCGCTTGTTGCAGATCACCATACCGGCGTATAACACCGCTGACATCACGCCGCACAGGACGCCGGACAGCTCCCCTTCGGCCATGCCGAAGCCGTTGACCAGCGCCATGCCCGCCATCACGAGGGCGATGCCGCCGAGCTTCGCGCCGGTGAGCTTCTCCTTGAAGACGAGGGGGGAGAGGGCGAGCACCATCACCGGGCCGCAGTAGTAGAGCAGGGTGGCGACGCTGACGCCGACGCGGGCGTAGGCTTCAAACAGAAAAATCCAGCTCGCCCCCATGCAGAAGCCGGAGCCGAAGAGGGAGAGCAGGGTGGCGGGGCGGCGCAGCGCCTGGGGGCGGTGTCCGCCGCCGAAGAACAGCAGGGCGAGGAAGGGGGCGCCGATCAGGGTGCGGAGGAAGACGATCTGCTCGCTTGTCATCGTGATGCCGTCGGCGACGATGCCGTTGGTGCCGAAGATGAGCAGGGAGGCGAAGTATTTGAGGTAGTCGGCGGGGGTGGTGCGGGGGAGGGCGGTTTGGGTGGGGGTCACCTGGTTGGACATGGGGCACCTCGGTTTTCTTTTGTCGTGATTTTCGTTGGCTGCGGGAGTGGGAGGGGCGGCCAAATGCTGCGCCTGCCGGTTCGGGTCGGCTTGGGGCGGTGCGGTCGCTCCGCATCGACAGGCAGCGGCTTGTCTGTCCTGTATGGACAGAGGGGGTGTCAGCCGTCGTCGCCCTCACCGCTCTCCGGGGAGCAGGCGGTCGAGGGCATAGTAGAAGGCGGCGATGGCGAAGAAGGCGGCCACCATGATCAGGCACCAGCGGGCGACGCCCAGCGGCCCCAGGACGCTCAGGTCGAGGAAGAAGTAGGGGTAGATGAGGGGGCGGCCGGCGGTGGAGTTGAGGATGGAGGCGTTGAAGTCGAGGGCGATTGCCTGGGCGGCGACAAAGGCGAGGTAGGCGAGGGGCAGCAGGGTGGAGCGCACAAGGTCGGCGGGGCGAAGGCGGCGGTGGGGGTAGAAGAGCAGCCAGTCGCCGATGTAGAGCAGGGGCAGGACGATGTGGAGCAGGACGCTGGAGACCTTGTAGTTCAGCGCCGGGTCGCGGCCGGGCTGGCCGGCGAGGAGGACGTTGAAGACGAGGAAGGTGAGGGTGATGCCGGTGAGGCAGACAAATTTGAGGCGGGGCAGGGCGGTGACAGATCCGTCGCCGCTGCGGCGGGCGGTCTGCACCAGCTCGGCGGCCATGACGGCGATGCAGAGGTAGTTGCTGAGGTTGGTGAAGTAGCTGTAGAAATCCCAGTAGAACTGCATCTCAAACAGGCCCATGCTGGCGGCGACGGCGACGGCGGCGATGCCGAGGAAGGCGGACTGGTAGATCAGCTGGACGGTTCGGTTTTGGATGGTCATAGGGTTCCTTTCTGGTAGGTCCTGTTCGTCTCGGGTGGCTTGGGCGTCTTTGGCGTTCCGGGCGTCTTGGTGTCGTGGACACACGGGGGCGCGGGACGGTGGGGGGCTGCCGCACGGTCTGGGGGACGGGGGTGTTTCCTGTGCGGCGCGGGGATGGGTACAGGCTCATTGTAGCACAGGAAGGGGGGTGTTTTCAATGGGACAGGGGGCGGGAGGTCGGGGGTTTTCGTCGGCGGGGTCGGCGGGGGGAGGGAGCGGTTGGCGGGTGTCGACGGGAGGGCTGCGGAGGGCGGGGCAGGGGTTGCCGCGTGT
>JAFQKL010000302.1 GCA_017396965.1 Clostridia bacterium | reverse complement strand
ATCAGGTGGTAGATCGCGTTGACGGCGAGGCAGATCATGCTGATCTCAATCGTCAGAACGGCTGCTTCCTGCAGAATGATCGCCGCGAACATCAGCAGTGCCAGCACCCGGCCGGTGAACCGAGCCATGCGGTGTCCCGCCGCCGCCTCGATCGCGCGGGTGCGCTCGTCGACGACGGGGGAGGAGGGCTGCTTTGTCCTGCCGTCATGGCGGAGTACGAGGAAGAGGGTCAGAAGGAGCAGCCCGCTGAGCAGAAGCCGGGAGAGGGTGTGCTCAAACGGGGGAGGAGATGAGGGTGTAGGAACGTCAAACGGAAAGAGGTTGTTGACGTCCATCAGCGCCACGGCAATCAAAGCGATGGCCAACCCCTTCGCAACTACGCGGAGACGCGCCCGAACCGCAGGACTTTTCTCCAGCCGAAGAAAGACCGGCCAGAGGATCCCGCCAACAACCGCGGTGAAAGCGAGGATGAACCATCGCTCCAGGTCGAACCGATGCCGCAGGGCGCGCAGCAGAATAAGCCAAAAAACAAGCACAATGGTGAGGCACTCACGTCCCTCTATGGAAAGCCTGGCTTGCTGTTTCATGTAAATCCCTCCTTGTCCAAAGTGTCACAGAGGCTTCTCCGCCTTTTTGTACACAAAAATCTCCTCAATCGACATCCCAAAAAACTCCGCCAGCTGGAAGGCCAGCTCCAGCGACGGGTTGTACTTCCCCCGCTCAATGGCGCTCACCGTCTGCCGCGAGACGCCCAGCGCCCTCGCGAACTCCTCCTGACTCAGTCCCCGCGCCCGCCGCAGCGTCTCCACCCGGTTTTCCATGGCACACCTCCTCTGCTTGATGTAAAGGAACCTTTACAACAGGAGCATAGCATATCGGGGGGCTGTTGTCAAGGAAACTTTACAAATTCACAAAAAATCCACACAGACAGTTCATCTGTCCACCACAGGCGGAGCAATCCCCCACTTCGCTGCAAGCGGGAAAATTCCCCTTGACAAGAGGGGAAAAACGGATATACTATTAAAGAGCGGCAGGGAAGTGCCTGCCGTGGATAAAAGAGCCCATGTGGGTTCACCGTGAGGGAGTAGTTTGCGCAGTGCCCTTGCTTTCCTGGTTTTGCAACTGACCTACAGGGAGCTGCGTTTCAAGTCAACATCATGGCGGCCATGCCGCCTGGCTTGAATGAAAGAACGAGACTCAGGTATAGATTGTCGAAGGGCACTCTATGCGTGGGTCTTTTTTATCGTTCAGGCAATCGTTCACGGTCACAAAACAGGAAAGGACGGAACAGATGAGCTATTACCAGAAAAGCAGCCAGCAGGTTCTCGATGAACTGCAGGCCCAGAAGGGCGGTCTGACCACCGCCGAGGCCGATCAGCGACGTGCCAAGGTCGGCCCCAACAAGCTGCGGGAAGCGGAGAAGGATTCGGTGATCGTCCGCTTCTTCAAGCAGATGAACGACCCGATGACCATCATCCTCATCGTCGCAGCGGTGATCTCCGGGGTGACGGCGCTGTATGCCAACGAGAGCTTTGCCGATGTCATCATCATCCTGGCGGTCGTCATCATCAATGCCGCCCTCGGCGTCTACCAGGAGGGCAGGGCCGAGAAGGCGATTGAGGAGCTGCAGCAGATGGCAGCATCCACCAGCCGCGTGCTGCGAAACGGCACGGTGGAGATCTTAAAGAGCGAAGACCTGGTCCCCGGCGACATCGTCCTGCTCGAAGCGGGAGACGCTGTCCCCGCCGACGGACGCATCCTCGAATGTGTCAGCCTCAAGATTGAAGAAGCCGCCCTCACCGGCGAGAGCGTCCCCGTGGAAAAGACCACCGAGGCCCTCGGCGGCGAGGACATCCCCCTGGGTGACCGCCGCAACATGGCCTACCTCGGCTCGGTCGTCGCCTACGGCAACGGCCGCATGGTGGTCACCGGCACCGGCATGGACACTGAGATGGGCAAGATTGCCGACGTGCTCGCCCAGGCCGGCAGCGGCCAGACTCCCCTGCAGCGCAAGCTCTCTGAGCTCTCCCGCATCCTCACCTACCTCGTGGTCGGCATCTGCGTGCTGATGTTCGGCTTCAGCATCTTCCGCGCCGGCACCGTCAACATGGAGACGATGATCGACCTGTTCATGGTCGCGGTCAGCCTTGCCGTTGCCGCCATCCCCGAGGGTCTTGCTACCGTCGTCACCATCGTGCTCTCGATCGGTGTCACCAATATGTCGAAGCGCAACGCCATCATCCGCCGCCTCACCGCGGTGGAAACCCTCGGCTGCGCCCAGATCATCTGCTCGGACAAGACCGGCACCCTCACCCAGAACAAGATGACCGTCACCGAGCACTTCGGCCCCGATGAGAAGCTGCTGGCCACCGCCATGTCCCTCTGCTGCGACGTGGAGACCTCCGCCTCCGGCGAGCTGGTGGGTGACCCCACCGAGACCGCCCTCGTCGTCTATGCCGACAAGCTCGGCCTTTCCCGCGCCCAGCTGGATGCGAACCTCCCCCGCGTCGGCGAGGCTCCCTTTGACAGTGTGCGCAAGATGATGAGTACCCTGCACAAGTCCGAGGGCCGCGTGGTTCAGTTCACCAAGGGTGCCCCCGACGTCATCCTCGGCAACTGCTCCGCCTGGTGGGAGAACGGCGAGCAGAAGCCGATGACCGACGCCAAGCGCCAGGAGATCATGGACGGCAACAAGGCGATGGCCGACAAGGCGCTGCGCGTTCTCGCCGTCGGTATGCGCTGGTACGACGCCCTGCCCGCCTCCCTCGCCCCCGAGGACATTGAAGAGGAGCTCTGCTTCATCGGCCTGGTCGGCATGATCGACCCGGTCCGTCCCGAGGTCAAGGACGCGATCGTCGAGTGCCGCTCGGCCGGCATCCGCCCCGTCATGATTACGGGCGACCATCTCGACACCGCCGTCGCCATCGCCAAGGAGCTTGGCATCCTCGAAGACAAGTCGGGCGCCCTCACCGGCGCCATGCTCAACAACATCTCCGAGGAGGAGCTGCACCGCGACATCGAGAAGTACTCGGTCTACGCCCGCGTCCAGCCTGAGCACAAGGTCCGCATTGTCGACGCCTGGCGCGCCAAGGGCTACGTCACCGCCATGACCGGCGACGGCGTCAACGACGCCCCCTCCTTAAAGCGGGCCGACATCGGCGTCGGCATGGGCATCACCGGCACCGACGTCACCAAGAACGTCGCCGACATGGTGTTGGCGGACGACAACTTTGCCTCCATCGTCGGCGCCGTCGAGGAAGGCCGCCGCATCTACGACAACATCCGCAAGGCGATCCAGTTCCTGCTGGCCTCCAACATGAGTGAGGTGCTGTCCGTCTTCACCGCCACCGCCCTCGGCTTCACCATCCTGCGCCCCGTCCACCTGCTGTGGATCAACCTGATTACCGACTGCTTCCCCGCCCTCGCCCTCGGTGTTGAGGAGGCGGAGAAGGACATCATGAAGAGAAAGCCCCGCAGCCCCTCCGAAGGCATCCTCGCCCGCGGCCTGGGCGCCGGCGTCGCCTACCAGGGCGTGCTGATCACGGTGCTCACCCTCGCCGCCTACTTCATCGGCCATTATATGGAGTCGGGCGTCTGGGAGATCGCCGAATCGCCCGACGGCATCACCATGGCCTTCCTCACCATGAGCATGGCCGAGATCTTCCACAGCTTCAACATGAGAAGCCAGACCCAGAGCGTCTTCAAGGTGGATGGTCACAACAAGGCCCTTTGGATTGCCTTCTTCGCCAGCCTCTTCTCCACCATCGCCGTCATCTATGTGCCCTTCCTCGCCAACGCCTTCCAGTTTGAGCCGGTCAGCTTCGCCGAGTATATGGTCGCCATGCTGCTGGCCCTCTCGGTCATCCCGCTGGTTGAGATCGTCAAGGCGTTCATGCGGATGAGCGATAAGGACTAGCGCCCCGGCCCCCTGCAGGGGTCGCCGCCGCAGCGGCGAAATCCCCTTAAGCACAGAGACTATAATACAACAGCAAAAAAGCACCTCCGACCACACAAGCCGGAGGTGCTTTTTCGTTGTTTCAACTGAAAGGACCGCCAAACACCCCGCCTCAAAACGAGCGATAGAACTGGCTCAGATACATCAGCGCAACCGCATTGAACTCTTTCCACTTTTGGATGTTGCACACATGACCGCAGCGGTCCAAAACGGTCAGCCGGGAATGACACAGCCCCCGGTCCTTGCGCTTGACCCCGGAGAGAAACACGAAGTCCTCATTCCCCGAGACAAACAGCAGCTTTTTCTTGATATTCTCCAGATTCTTGAGAATGTTCATATCGCTGACAAACAGTTTAAACCACGCCAGAAACTCTTTCCGCCCCAGAATCCTGCCGCTGTCAATGAAGAACCGCCGCGACTTGCGGTGATCCTTAAACGGCATCAGAACATAGGCAAAGAAGGTCAGCATCGCCTGATAGGGCAGGAAATGCCGGATCGCGTTTACCAGCCGGAGAACCGAGCGGAAGAACAGGTTCATCCCCGCCACCGCCCCGCAGAGGATGGCGCTCTCCACCATGTCGGGATGCTTGTCCACAATACCGGCAAAGATCAGGCTGCCCAGCGAGACGCAGAGAAAGGTGGCGCTGGCGATGCCATGCTCTTGAAGGGTTTGGACAATCTCATCCCCCACCCACTCAAACCGGGTCACATTGGCGCCCGAAAGCCCCTTCCTTGATTGGCCGTGCCCCGGCAGATCAATCAAAAAGAGGTTGTACCGCTCCCGAAACGGCTCAATCTGCCGCTTCCACATCTTCGTGCTGCCGCCAAAGCCATGCAGAAAAACCAGCCAGGGGCTGGATTCATCTTTGACATATTTTTCAATATACAGCTGCGACAAAGGCTCCACCTCCAAATGATCCGATCATAAAAACCGGAAGACATCATCTTTGAAGTCGGATTAAAACACGAAGATACACAGTAAATGAATATATTATAGAACAATCACCATGATTTGTCAAACACTTTGTTGAGATTTTTAAGAAGAAAGATGAAAAAGGCGGGAGGCTGTCTCAGCCTCCCGCCCTGCGCGGACATATTTCGACGGTGGGTTAGCGGGTCTTGAACCAGGTGATGTCGGAGGAGGTGGGCAGGAAGAAGTAGAAGCCCTCCTCGTTCTCGGTGAGGAAGCTGTCGACATTCTCGCGGAACTTCTTCAGATCCACCAGCTCGGGGTGGCGGGAGAGCTGAATCAGCCAGTCATACGCATCCTGACGGGTGGCGAACTGACGATCCCAGCCCTCGGCGACGGTGGTGACGTTGACCTCGATGCCCAGCGGCGCCAGCGACGCCTTGAGGGTGTTGCCCATCGGCAGCTTGCTGTGCTCGTCGATGGCGACGGGAGCGGGAGCAGCGGGACGCGGCGGCGCCTTGGGACGGTTCATCGGGCGCAGCTCGGGATGCTCGGCCAGCGCCTCCTCGCTGTAGCAGTCGACAAACAGCTTGTTGCGCGACTCCGGCAGGCAGGGTGCGCCGTCCGACCACATGACGGTGACGGCATACTTGCGCGCCGCCTTCTTCAGCATCGACAGAGTGCTGGGGCCGCCGCCGCCGCGGGCCTGGATCACCACGTCCACCTCGGGGATGGTGGTGCCGATCTCCGTCTCCTGCCAGTCGGCCAGCACATACTCGACGTTGGTGACGCCGGCCGCCTCGCAGTTCTTTTTGCACTCCTCAAGCATCTTCTCCGAGTTGTCAAGGCAGATGACCTTCTTGACCCGCTTCGAAGCCTGGATGGCGATTCTGCCCGGGCCGCAGCCGCAGTCGAGCACTACGTCTTCCTTGTCAAGGGGCATACAGTCGAGCTGCTTGTTGGTGCCGCTGACCTCCATTAAGGTCATCAGGCTGTAGTAACGCGCCTCAGCGTCCCACATATTGGCGGGCTTGATCTCCCAGTTGCCCACCTTCTTCTGCACGGGGGTGAAGCCGTGCATCACAAAGCGGTTGGCGAGGAACAGGCGGGCAAACTCCGCCGCGCCCTCGGGGTTCTCGGCGTTCTTGGGGATGACGATGGCGTGCAGGATGGTGGTGCCGCGCACCGTCTCGCCGCCATCCACCTCGAAGGAGGCCTGCTGATAGACGCTCTCATAAGCGGGATCGCCCAGATTCATCTGTGCCGGCAGCGCGGCAAAATCCTGGCCGGTGGCAACCGGCATCGAGCGGTAGCCGATGCGGTACACGCCCTCTTCCTCCTCGCCGGGCGCGGGGCGCTTGCGCGGGCCCTGATACTGGGCTCTGTCCAGCCCCTTGTAGTTCGGATGGTGCAGCAGCTTGTCCGCAAGACCGGGCTCCACCTGGTCAGCCAGCTGCAGGGCCATCACCGAGCGGTAGCCGCCGGGATCGTTGAAGGGGTTCATGTGCTTGAGCTGCGCGGCGGGGTCGAGCAGCTTTTCCTTCCAGTTCTCGGAGGTGATGCCCTTGCCCATCACCACCATCTCGTTGCCGCCCCAGACAAAGTAGCCGTCGGCATACTCCGGCATCATCATCTGCTCGACGTTGGAGGCGTCGGCCAGGATCATGACATCGTACTTCTCGCCCTCCAGCAGCTTCTTGACGCCGCCGGTGGAGCCTCCCATCTCCAGCTCGCAGACCATGCCCTTGTTCTCGGCTTCAAACCGGGTCACCGTGGCCTTGGCCAGTCGTCCCGCCACACCGGCGGAGAAAACACGGATCTTTTTCATGAAATCGTATGACTCCCTTTCTATGTGAATTTTACCATGTGAAAATTTGCTGGTTTCCTGTGTGTAATCATGGCCGCTTTCTGCACGGGGATTCCCGCAGGTCAAAAGTCAAAGCGACCGCCCCGGTCCGCGCCCTCCTCCGGCTTTTGCTGCGCCAGCAGCTCCACCACCGCGTCGATCAGCTGGGGAAGGGGAGGGAAGCGGCTGGGTTTTTCGGGATCCTGAATGAATACATACCCATCTTCTTTCAAGACCTCAATATTGCGCTGTAAGCTCTTTTTTTCATACATGATGGGATTGCAGCGCAGCACAAAGGCCACCGGGCAGCGGGCGGACATCGCGCGGGTGGTGAGCAGATTGTCCGCCAGGCCCAGCGCCACCTTGGAGACGGTGTTGGCCGAAGCGGGGGCGATGAGCATGAGGTCGGGCTTTCTGCGGTGGTCCTTGTCGAAGGAGCGGGGCAGCTCGAACTGCTCAAACAGCACCGGCTTGTCGCTCTCGCGCTGCAGCATCAGCGGGCTGATCAGCTGGGTGGCGTTGGGGGTCATGAGAATCTCCACCGAAGCCCCCTCCCGCCGCAGCGCCCGCAGCAGATCGAAAGGCTCCGAGGGAGAGCCGCAGGCGCAGATGCCGACAACAATGCTCCGCCCCGCCAGACGCTTCTCTCGCTCTTTGTGTTCTCTTTCCATAGCGGTACCTCTCATGGTCGTCTCAATTTGACTGCCCGCGTGCGGGCATATTCCCAAAGGTGTACAGATCATTCCTTATATGAATATATTCATTCCGAACTGGAATGGAATGAAGTGAATAATTCATAACTATGCATAACGGTTCGCGAAAGAATGACAGGTACCTTCCTTTTATAGCACAGTGGAGCCAAAATGTCAAGTGGCTGTAAAACTCCATATTGATTTAGGGAATATTGTAAATTACAATATAAAATTTTTTGGATATCACGATAGATGTTTGATAAAGTCCGAACGATCCGCCCGCGGATGACGGAGATTGTCGACGGACACAGATCCGTCACACAGCCGCAGGCCACATTCCGGCCAAAAGTAAACGCTTGACATTGTGGGGATTCCCTTGTATAATAGGGAGCTGACGGCAGATAAAAATTCGT
>JAFQKL010000301.1 GCA_017396965.1 Clostridia bacterium | reverse complement strand
TATCAATCCGGTTCTTAAAGGATGGGGATATTGTTCTGCTCACAGGCTTTCAGCATATCCTCCGGCCAGAGACCCGCCTGCACCTCGCCGATGTGGATCTTTTCCAGATACATCATGCAAAGACGTGACTGACCGATGCCGCCGCCGATGGTATAGGGCAGCTCACAGTTGATCAGCGCCTTGTGGTAGTCGAGGCCGAGACGATCCATGCAGTCCGCCTTGGCGCACTGATCGACCAGGGAATCCTCGTCGACACGCACGCCCATGGAGGAGAGCTCCATCACCGTCTGCAGCGGCTCGTACCACACGAGAATGTCGCCATTTAAGGCCCAGTCATCGTAGTCGGGCGAGCGGGAATCGTGTTTGGTGCCGCTCTTCAAGACGCAGCCGATCTGCATGAGAAAGACAGCGCCCAGCTCCTTGCAGATGGCGATCTCCCGCTGCTTGGGGGTCAACTCGGGATAGCGGTCCTCCAGCTCCTGGGTGGTGAGGAAGTGAATCTCCTCGGGCAGCTTGAGGGAGATCTTCGGGTAAGCCTCACGCACCACCCGGCCCACATCGAGGATGCACTTGTAGATGCGGCGCACCGTCTCCTGCAGCAGACCCATGGTGCGGTTTTCCTTTAAGATAACCACTTCCCAGTCCCACTGGTCGACATAGATGGAGTGGAGATTATCCACATCGTCGTCGCGGCGGATGGCGTTCATATCGGTATAAAGGCCGTAGCCGGGGGTGAACTCGTACTTTTTGAGGGCGAAGCGCTTCCATTTGGCCAGCGACTGCACCACCTGGGCATTCTCGCCGGGAATGTTCTTGACATCAAAGGAGACAGGTCGCTCTACGCCGCTGAGATTGTCATTGAGGCCGGTGGAGGGAAAGACGAAAAGCGGAGCTGAAATCCGCTGCAGATTAAGGGCATCAGCCAGATAGCGTTGGAAAGTGTCTTTGATCAGCTTGATGCCGCGCTGGGTGTCCAGCACGCCGTACTTGGGTTGATACCCCTCCGGCGGCACATACAGTGAAACCATGACGATTACCTCCTTTTCCCGTGCAGTTGAAAATGCGAAAGCCAGGTTCAGCCTCATGACACGGTCATATGAAGGTATTATAACGAATTTCCGCCGGAATTACAAGAACCATTTTCCACAATCTTGACGGAGAAGGCGGCTGTTTTTCGCAAAAATGTGTGCGTTTTACATCTGCTCGGCCTGTCCATCCCCGGGGAAAGGCTGTTCTTCCTTTTGAGACAGCTCCGCCGCCGCCTCACTCGCCCGCTTTTTGCGGGGCGGTGCGGGTGCCGTCTCGTCGGTGACGGTGGCCACCAGGCGGTTGATGGGATAGCCCTTTTCCGACCAGGTGCGCTCGTATTCGGTGACGATGTTCCAGGGGGCGGGGGTGGCGTGGAGATCGTAGGTGAGCTCGCTGATCGCGTAGTGGCAGGCTTCAAACTCCTCGACCGAGAAGTCAAAGAGACGGCGGTTGTCGGTCTTGAAATGGATCTGACCGCCCACGCCCAGCAGGCGCAGATAGGAGGCGAGGAAATTGCGGTGGGTGAGGCGGCGTTTGGCCTGGCGGGACTTGTGCCAGGGGTCACAGAAGTTGATGTAGAGGCGGTCGAACTCCCCCGGCTCGAAGAACTCCTCCAGCAGCGCGGCGTCGCCCAGCACAAAGCGAACGTTGGTCAGACCCTCACGGATCGCCTTTTCCACCGCCATCACCAGCACCTCCGGCACCTTGTCGAAGGCGATGAACAGCGCATCCGGCTCGCGCCTCGCGCTCTCGCAGACAAAGGTGCCCTTGCCGCAGCCGAGCTCCACCATCAGTTTGGCCTCCGGCGGCGCTTCAAACAGCGCCCGCCACTGCCCTTTCTGCTGTTCGGGATGCTCCACCAGCAGGTGCGAGGCGGCGTCCAGTCTTTTATCCAGGTTGCGTTTTTTTCTCTGACGCAAGAATCTGTCCTCCTTCAGGGAAGCTGCCGAAAAAAACGGCAGTGGATCCCGTGTGTTTTTGTCAGTATATCCTATTGCGGGAAAAAAAGCAAGAAAAGGGCCGAAAGGAGCGGGGAAAAACCCAAAACCCCCTTTACAATCAGGACAGCCGGCGCTATAATAATCAGTGGAGCAGGGAGAACCGCCCTCTCCCCACCTTTAATTCGGTCCCGTGAGGCCGGCAAGGGAAGACAAAGTCAAGAACCGTGCATCCGCTGTGGACAGTTTTCGCTGTTCGTGAGCGGGTGCGTCCTGCCGTGCTTCCTGCCGCCGCCGATGGTGGTTCAGGGAGCTTTTTTATTTGTTGTAAGGAGGCGTTTTCGTTGCAGCAGTATCCCGTCAAGGCCGAGATCATGGATGCAGGAGCCTTGCAGCGCGCCATCTCCCGCATCAGCTTTGAGATTCTCGAGCGCAACCAGGGGGCTGAGCAGCTCTGCCTGATCGGCATCGAGAGCAAAGGGCCCACCGTGGCCAAGCGGATTGCCGACCGGATTGGAGAGATCGAGGGGCTGCGTCCGCCGGTGGGGCGGCTGGATGTCACGCCGCATCGCGACGATCTGCGCGGCGAGCCGCCGCCCGATGGCAGCGAAATCTCCTTTTCGCTGGACGGCGTCAACGCCGTCCTGGTGGACGACGTGATCTACACCGGCCGCACCGTCCGCGCCGCAATTGATTCCATCATGGAGAAGGGGCGTCCCGCCCGCATCCAGCTCGCTGTTTTGATCGACGGAGGACACCGCGAGCTGCCCATCAAACCGGACTATGTCGGCAAAAACCTGCCCACCTCCCACAGTGAGCGGGTCACCGTGCGCCTGAAGGAGCGCGACGGGGAGGACGCGGTGGTCATCGTCGATCTGAGCAGAAAGGAAGAGTGCAAATGAGTCTTGTCTTGAAAAACGCCCTGCTGACCGACCCCGTTTCGGGTGCCGAGCGGCCGGGGGACCTGCTGGTGGAGGGGGGACGCATCGCCGCGCTCGGCAGCTTTCCCGTGCCGGAGGATGCCCGCGTGATCGATTGCGGCGGCCGTGCGCTGGCTCCCGCTCTGATCGACGCCCACGTCCATCTGAGAGACCCCGGCCTCACCCACAAGGAGGACTTTTTCACCGGCGGTCAGGCCGCTGTGGCCGGCGGCTTCTGTGCTGTTGCCGCGATGGCCAACACCGCCCCCGTCAACGACACGCCGGAGTTGATTCGCGACGCCGTGCTGCGGTCGGCGACCGGGTCCGCCGTGCGGGTGCTGCCGGTGGCCGCCGTCACCTTCTCGCTTAAGGGCGGCGGGATGACTGAAATGGAGGCGCTGGCCGAAGCCGGGGCAGCCGCCTTTTCGGACGACGGCTTCCCCGTCCTCCACGCCCACCACATGAAAGAGGCCCTGCAGCGCGCCGCGGCACTGGGCAAACCGCTGCTCTCCCACTCCGAAGAGATGTCGCTGGCCCCTACCGACCCCGGCAGCGAGTCGCAGGCTGTGTTGAGAGATGTGGAGCTTGCCAAAGAGACCGGCTGTCCGATCCACATCTGCCATGTCTCCTCCGCCGAGTCGGTGGCCCACATCCGCCGCGCCAAGGCGGAGGGGGTCGCCGTGACCGCCGAGACGGCGCCACACTACCTGACCTTCACGATGGACGATGTCAAGGGCAATCCCAACTTCAAGATGAACCCGCCCCTGCGCTCCGCCGCCGACCGCGCCGCCCTGCTGGACGCGCTCTGTGACGGCACCCTCGACCTCATCGCCACCGATCACGCCCCCCACTCCCCCGAGGAGAAGGCGCAGCCCTTCGACAAGGCCCCCAACGGCATCATCGGCCTCGAGACCTCCTTTGCCGCCAGCTACACGGCGCTGGTCAAGAGCGGCCGCCTCACCCTGCCGCAGCTGCTTTGCAAAATGAGCACCGCCCCCGCCCGTCTGCTGGGAGTGCCGGGCGGAGAGCTTGCGGTGGGGGCACCGGCGGATCTGGTGCTGCTCGATCTCTCCGAGGAGTGGGTTCCCTCGCCGGAGAACACCCGTTCCAGGTCGAGAAACTCCCCCTTCTACGGCCTTACCCTCACCGGCCGCGTCAAGCTGACGCTGATCGGGGGAGAGATCGTCTTCTCGCAGCTGTAATCCGCTGCCTGCCGTTTGAAAAAGTCGACCGGGATCCCACCCCGGTCTTACGCCATCAAAAATCAGAACCAGGAGGAATCCCCATGTCCGTAGACAAGCTGATCGCCCGCATCATCGACCTCCAGAACCCCTCCGTCTTAGGGCTTGACCCCAACCCCTCCGCCCTGCCGCCTCACCTGATGGAAGAGGCGAAGGGCGACAATCCCTTTGCCCGCGCCGCCGCCGCCGTCACCGCCTACAACTTCGCGCTGATCGACGGGCTGTGCGACATCGTCCCCGCCGTCAAGCCGCAGCTCGCCTGCTACGAGCAGCTGCGGTACGAGGGTGTGAAGGCGTTTTACGACACCGTCGCCTATGCCCAGTCCAAGGGGATGGTGGTGATTGCCGACGGCAAGCGGGGGGACATCGGCTCCACCTGTGACTACTACGCCAACGCCTTTTTGGGTGAGACCGCCCTGTTCGGCGAGAGCCTGCCGGTGTTTGACGCCGATGCCCTCACCGTCAACGCCTATCTCGGCAGCGACGGCGTGGCCCCTTTTGTCAAGCGGTGCAAGGAGTTTGACAAGATGATCTTTGTCCTCCTGAAGACCAGCAATCCCTCCTCCGGCGAGTTCCAGGACAAGCTGCTCGAAGGCGCCCCGCTCTATGAGGCGGTGGCCGCCGCCGCCGACCGCTGGAATGAGGAGACGATCGGTGTCTACGGCTACGGCAAGGTCGGCGCTGTTGTCGGCGCCACCTACCCCGAGCAGCTGGCACGGCTGCGGGCGCTGCTGCCCCACACCTTCTTCCTCGTCCCCGGCTACGGCGCCCAGGGCGGCGGCGGCAGGGACGCGGCGGCGGCCTTCGACGAGAACGGCCTCGGCGCCGTCGTCAACTCCTCGCGCGGCATCTTAAACGCCTGGAGCAAGAAGGGGCTGGACGGCCGCGACTTTGTCAAGGCCGCCAGAGAAGAGGCCCTGCGGATGCGGGATGACCTGATCTCGGCCATCGGTCACCCCATCGCCGCCAAGTCGCTGTGAGGAGGAGAGTTTGATGTCGCAACACAATGCCGTTCTGCTGCTCTCGGACGGCCGCCGCTTTGCGGGGCGGGCGCTGGGAGCAAAGGGCCTTGCCGTCGGTGAGGCCGTCTTCCACACCGGTCAGGTGCTGACCCATCCGCTGCTGACCACCCCCGCCTCCCTGGGACAGATTCTCTGCTTCCCCAGCCCCATCCACGGCAACAGCGGAATCAATCCCGCCGATGCGGAGGGCGCTCAGGTGTACGCCGCCGGTCTGGTGGTGCGCGAATGCAGTGCCACACCCTCCAACTTCCGCAGTGAGGAGGATCTCCCCTCCTGGCTGGAGCGACAGGGCGTCGTCGCCATCGAGGGGATCGACACCCGCGCCCTCACCCGTCACCTTCGCACCGCAGGCCCCCTGCGCGCCGCCATTGTCAGCGACGGGCGGGACGAGGCGGAGGTGCTGGCGCTGCTCGGCGAGCCTGCCGCCCCCCTGGCCGCGCCGCGCTGCGAACTTCGCATGACAAACCCGACCGACGCCTCCGTCCGGGTCGCCATCCTCGACCTCGGCTGCTCGAAGACAACGGTGGACGCCCTGACCGCCCGCGGCGCTGCCGTGACCCTGCTGGCGCCTGACTGCGGCATCGAAGCCGTCGCCGATTTTGACGGCGTCCTGCTGAGCGACGGACCGGAGCTTCCCTTTGGCGAGTCCGCCCTCAAGCTGGCCGCCGATCTGCTCGCCTCCCCCCTGCCCCTCCTGGCGGTGGACGCCGGCCATCTGCTGCTGGCGGAGGCCGCCGGGATGACGCGCACCCCCCTGCCGGTGCCGCATCGCGGCAACCAGCCGGTTGCCGGCAGCGAGGGACACACCTTCACCTCTCTCCAGCACCATGCCTTTGCCGTGGATGCCGGGTCGGTGGACGCGGCAGTC
>JAFQKL010000300.1 GCA_017396965.1 Clostridia bacterium | reverse complement strand
TTTGCCGGGCGTGGTTATCGATCAGACGATTCATCAGGACAGAGCAAAAGGCGGCAGAAAACCGCGCTTTGCTCTGTCCTGATTCTGTTGTTGGGATAATTCGTTAAATATAGGAGCTTTCATTTTGGCAGCTCCTGTTCAACCTCAATCCCGCCTTTGAGGGTGACGAGGATTCTGCACTCGTCAACAATCTTGACGGTGTCGATGAGCTGACGGATGATGGATTCGTCCCATTCTGTGAGGATGGCCGGGACGGAGGAGAGGGCTTGGTTTGCTGTGTGGATGCGCTCTCGGGCGACCGCGTCGGTCTTTTGCTGTTCCATGAGCTGGGTTTGAAGCTGTTTCAGTTTTGTGACTTCGTCGTTGATGCGCTGAAATTCGGCGGCGTAGGCGGTGTAGCCGCTCTCTTGGCGGGCCTTGGCAAAGAGGGCTTGGAACTCTTCGTTCAGCGCCTGCATTCGCCGATCGATATCCCCGAGGCTGAGGGCGGTGGTGGGGGTGCGGAACTCCATGCGGAAGGCGTGGGTGATGTGGCTGGTGAGGGTGTCGCGGTCGCTGGCGACGGAGTTGATGGCAGCGAGGATGGCGGCTTGGAGTGGGGCTTCGTGGATGGTCGGCGACTCGTGGCAGTATTTCTTGCCGTAGTCGAGACGGCTAATGCAGCGCCAGACAGAGCGCTTGGTGCCGCCTGCTGTCCAGACGCAACGTCGGTATGGGGTACCGCACTCACCACAGATGAGATTGCCGGTGAGGGCGTACTTGCTGCTGTAGCGGGACTGGCCGGTCGGGGCGGTCTTTTGGCTTGCGGCGCGGGTGCCGGAGCGGCGGGAGAGTTCGGCTTGTACGGCTTGGAGGGTGTCGCGGGAGACGATGGGGTCGTGGTGGTTTTCGATCAGCACCATCGGGAGCTGTCCGGTGTTGCGGACGACCTTCTTGCTGATGCAGTCGGCGACGTAGGTCTTCTGCATCAGGACATCGCCGCAGTACTTTTCGTTTTTGAGGATGCCCCGGATCGTACCGGTTGACCACCCGGTCTTACCGCTTACATTGGGAATCTCCTCCGTCTCTAGCACCTCCTGGATCTGCCGAAGGCTGCACCCGGAGAGGAAGAGGTCGAAGATGCGGCGGACAACCTCGGCCTGCTCGGGGATGATCTTCGGCTTGCCGTCTTCTCCGCGTTCGTATGCGTAGAGGTTGTGGTACTGGATCGATACCTTCCCCTCCCGCATCGCTTGTCGTCTCCCCCACTTTACATTGGCAGACATGGACTCGCTTTCCGCCTGGGCGAAGGCACCCATGAGGGTGATCAGCATTTCGCTGTCCGTCTCGAGTGTGTTGATGTTCTCCTTCTCGAAGATGACGGCAATCCCCAGTTCCCGGAGGGTGCGGACATAATTGAGACAGTCAACCGTGTTTCGGGCAAAGCGGGAGATGGATTTGACGAGGATGACATCGATCTTCTTCTGCCTGCACTTTCGGATCATGCGCAGGAACTCGGGGCGTTTGCGGGCCTGGGTGCCTGTGATTCCTCTGTCTGCAAAAATTCCGGCCATCGACCAGTCTGGGGTGTTCATGATCTTGTCGGTATAAAATGTCTGCTGGGCTTCGTAGCTGGTGAGTTGCTCTTCATCGTCGGTCGAGACGCGGCAGTAGGCGGCGACACGGAGTTGGCGCTTGGTCACTGTTTCAGCAAGATCGAGTTTTGCCGGGATGATGGTGACACGCGGCGTTGTCGTGTCAGGCAAAGGGCTTTGGGGCGTTCCTGCGAGGCTGCTGCATTCAATCACTTTTCAAACCTCCTTCTTTGGTTTCTATAATCCTTGAGATTCTATGATCTGTCCATTCTGAAGCTTCAGAGAGACGGTACCGGTGGGGTGGATAAGAATGGCGGCTGCAATTTTGTTCAGGAGCTTGTCGGGTTCTGTCGAGGTGTTCTCGTTTTGGATGATGAGATGTCGAATCCGCTCGGTTTCGTAGTCGGACATGTTCAGTGCGGCAAACTGTGCGGCGGCGTGTGCAAGCGCCATCTCCCTGGCGGTTTCAGGGGCGAAGTCCGGGGACTCGAGGAACTCGGGGAGGGGGGATTCTTCCAAGGCCGTCTCCCCTGCCCTGTCCTTTGTCTGAACAAGGTCAGGATTCTCTGTCAGCCTCGTCAGAATCTCTCCCACCGTCGCTTGGATCTGCCCCGTCGAAGGGGCCGTCGATCGGCTTGCACAGGCAGGGCAGAACCAGCGCTTTTTCTCGCCTTTGTTGACGCTCTCAAGCGCCCCTTCACAGGTGGAACATCGCATCAGACAGCGGATTTCTTTGGACAGGCTGCTGTCGGCGACGCTCTTGCCTGTCTGCGGTCTGGCAACCCTCGCTGCGTGCTGCAGCTCCCGCGAAATTATGGCCGGATAACGGTCAGAGCCGGTATAGACCGGGCAGTCAAGGACGCGGGCGATCATGTTCTTGTTCCATGACCTACCGGTCTTGTCATATGCCACGCCCCTGCCGTTCAGCCTGTCAACCAGCTGCCTGTAGGATGCGCCGGACGCATATGCTGTGAAGATCTCGGAAACGATCGCCGCTTCGTCCGGGTCCGCAAGGATGCGCCCGCCGATCACGGTGTAGCCGTATGGATGCTTTCGATTGATCATCGTCTTTCCGTCCTTTCGATGCGTTCTGTTAGCTCCAAGCCGTTGATGAGGTGGAAGCGAAGCTCGGTGTTGCTGCGGACGGCGATGTGTTCGACGAGGTCCGTGAAGATCTCGCCGTCGAAGCAAGGAAGGAACGTCGGCAGGGAGTCCATAAGTTCCAGCAGTGACTCAGTCTTGTTGACGGTGTCATCCCGGCACCCTGTCAGCAGCTTCCGCTTTTCCGCCTTCGCCTTCCCGAGCTGCGTGGTGACAAGATTGCTCTGAGAGATGAAAAGATCAGAGCCGATCAGGCCGGAGGCGTTCATCTCGGCCAGCATTCGACTCTGATCCTTAAGGTCAGAGATTCTTCGGTTGAGGGTGACGATGTCTTCATTCTGCCGGGCCTGTCGCTCACTGATGGACAGCAGCGCGGCAATCAGCTCACCGAGGATCGTCTCGCCGTGCCATCTCAGCTTGTGGTACAGGCGGAGAAAGGCGGCGTGGATCTCCGCCTCCGCGACCGGGGTGATCTCGCATGAGACGCGGTCCTTGTTGTCGTGTCCGATGCAGGACCAGCTGATGATGCCGCGGTTGTCCTTGCGACGGAAGACGGCACCGCAGTTGCCGCAGATCAGCTTCTTTCGCAACGGATGGTCGGCGGACGGTTGTTGTGTGCGTTGATACTGCGCCATGCGCTGCCGGACGGCTTGGAACGCTTCGGCTGAGATGATCGGCGGATGGGTGTTTTCGGCGTAAAACTGCGGCCGCTCTCCCCTGTTGCGGCGCTTTTCGAAGGGAAGGGTTTCGGTGCGGTAGGTTTTCTGCCAGAGGGAATTGCCGGTGTATTTTTCATTGGACAGGATGCTGCGGACGGTGGTGGGCTGCCAGACCGTGTGGCCGAAGCGGCTGGGGATGCCGTCTTCCGTGAGAGCGGCGGCAATCTCAACGGAGCTGGCACCTGAGAGGTATTCCGCAAAGATGCGGCGGACGATGGGAGCGGACTCCGGGTCGAGGACAATCCGGCCGCCTTCCCGGCGGTAGCCGAGCGGCAGGAAGGACGGGATGTAGGTGCCGGTCTTCATCCGCGTCTGAAAGCCCCAGCGGGTGTTGGCGGAGATGCTCTCACTCTCGGTCTGGGCGATGCCTGCGAAGATCGAGGTCAGGAGTTCGCCGGTGACTTTGGCAGAGTCGATGTTTTGTTCCTCGAAGTGGACGCTGATGCCGCGGGCTTTCAGCTCGCGGACGGTTTCGAGACATTCCTTGGCGTTGCGGGCGAAGCGGGAGACGGATTTGGTGAGGATCTTGTCGATGCGGCCCTTCCGGCAGTCCTCCAGCATCCGCTGAAATTCCGGCCTCTTCTCAGCTGAGGTTCCGGTCACGGATTCGTCCGCGTACAGGTCGGCCAGCTCCCAGTGTGCTTTGCCGGCGATGAGGGCGGTGTAGTAATTCGCCTGCGCCGTAAAGGAGTTGAGCTGGTCGGTGGAATCGGTGCTGACGCGGATATAGGCGGCGACGCGGAGTTTACGGGTCTCGGGCGGCGCGGTGGGTTCGATGAAGATGATTCGTTTCTCTGGGTTCACGGGTCTCCCCTCCTTTCTCAGCAACATACAGTACCACATCTTGTGTCGCAAAGCTATGGGTGGTGCGAAGAAATACTATACAAAGATCAGCGGGGAAATTTGATGGTTGCGCCGAGGTCGGCAGCGATGCGGTCTTCCATCCGCTTGACCTCTTCCTTGCTGAAGCCGTACTCGGTGAGGTGGCTCATCATGAGGCGGGTGATGCAGAGGTCGATGTTGGCGCGGGTGGTGGCGGTGGAATCGGTGAGCGTGGGGTTGTAGTAAACAGTGGTTGCTTTTGTCACAGTGATATTCATCATGAAGACCTCCAATGATATAGAAAAGTGAACTTAAAGCGTGGGAAACTGCAGAGTGGCAGACCGCTTGAAAAGGCTTGTAAACCGGCAGCTCAGCTGGTACAATACGAGCAGAGGGAGTACAAAACTGTTCCGGCAAAGTGTGTACATAATTCGGGATGTGGTGTTGAGGCGAAGACAACCAGTCTGGCGCGCCATTACGAGAAGGAGTATGGCGCGGTACCACTTCCGGCGTTTCGTTCCTCCGCACAGCGGTATCTGATCGCGGATGAAGCGGCCAAGCGCATTTTCTTCCCCTATCTGACGGAATCGCTTGATACAGGAGGTGTTCCAAATGGATGAGCACAGCAATCAGCCAATCTCGGATGCGGCGTGGTACTGCCGCAGGAATCCGGAAGAGACACGTTATTATGAGATCTTCTTCGAGCTGTGCCGTAAGTACGATGTGCGGTGGGCGAGTGCGACGGGGAAGGAGCGGAAGTTCATCGAGGAGGTGACCATGGTCACCTATGAGCGGGATCGGGCGATGCGGCTGGGATTGCCGCTGTCTGATGTGCGAC
>JAFQKL010000299.1 GCA_017396965.1 Clostridia bacterium | reverse complement strand
TACGTCAAAAAAGCAAACCCAAAACGCCGCGGCCTCCGCTTCCGGCGTCGGCCGAGCTGCGGCAGGAGGTACGGGAGATACAGGAGACACAGAAGACGCAGGAGTCACCCCCGCCTTCCTCAGTCCCCCACCTCCGCGGCGGCCGCGTCGTTGATCCGGTCGAACTTCTCCAGCTCGCCGGGGGAGGACTTGATCGCAATCAGCTCGAGCGCCATAATCACGATCGCCAGCACCGCGATGGCCAGAAACGCCGGGCGGTAGGAGCCGGTCCAGTCGCGGATCGCCGCCGTCAGCGGAACGCCGATGGCGGAGCCCATGCTGACAAACGGCTGGCAGACGCCGTACACTCTGGTGTACTCCCGCTCGCCGAACAGACGGCCCGTCATGTAGGGCAGCTGCATGGTCTGGATGGCGTTGGCAAAGCCGAACACGCAGGCGAACAGCACCGGGAACGGCTTGCGCACCGACGCCCACAGCAGCAGCGCCGACACCGACAGCAGCGAGGTGATGATGATCGCCCCCGTCTTCATGCCAAAGGTGTCGTACACCTTGCCGAGCACGATCTTGCCGGGGACCAGAATCAGCATCATCATCGAGAAGATGCGGGCGGCGTACATCGAGTCAAACCCCGAGTCGGTGAGGTGGCCGATGACGTTGTTCTGCAGGCCCATGCCGCAGCACTGGGTGAGGAAGAGGGCGGCGATGTAGCACCAGTAAGTACGGCTCTTGAAGGCCTGAGCGCGGGTCATGCCGGAGACGCGCACCTTGACCTCCGCCTCGCCGGCCCCGGCCGCCGCCTTCGCCTGCTGCTTCTCCCAGCCGAGGGGCTTTAAGCCCATGTCGCTCGGATGCTCCTTGATGAGCAGCAGGATGACGGGGATGGTGATGACCAGAAAGATGATGGTGAGCAGCTGAAAGCCGGAGCGCCAGCCGGTGTTGCCAATGGTGGCGGTGACGAGGGGGGTGCAGATCGAGCCGGCCAGACCCGAGCCCGCGAGCGCCACGCCCATGGCGAGGCCGCGCTTTTCAATGAACCAGTTGGAGAGGATGCGCGGCACCGGCACGCCGGTGAGCAGCCCCTGGAAGACGCCCTTGATGGTGGCGATGGCATAGAAATGGTAGACATTGGTCGCCATCGAGTAGGCCCACATACAGGCGGCGATGATGGCGCAGCCGACCAGCATGAAGGTTTTGAACCGCCGGTTCTTGAAGAACTCACCCCAGAAGGGGGCCATGACCAGGCCGGACACCATGCCGAACGAGGTGTAGAGGGTGAAGGTGGAGCGGCCGACGCCGAGGTCGGTTGAGACCGGGACGATGAAGGCCGAGAGGGTGTTGCTGAGCACGCCGACGGCGGCCGCCTGGATGCACAGACACCCCAGCACGACCACCCATCCATAGAAGAACCTGGACTGTTTCTGTTCCATAGGGATCCGCTTCCTTTCATTTTGAATTTGAGACGGGAAGAACCGCAGCAAGCCGGAACTTTTTTTGTAAATCTCCCGATATCACAAAAGAAACACCCGCAGCAATACCGCAAAATCACCGGCCAACCACACCGCACAAAGGGGAGAACCTCTGTTTTTTCTGTGCAGTTGTCAACAGTATAGCACACCACCCGCACAATGCGCAAGACAGTTCTCTTAATATGTTTCGGATAAGTAATAATTTTTTTGATTATTCATTTAATAAGAAAGAATTCATACAAACAGGCGGAAGTTGTTACACTTTTAAGGAGTCATCCCGCCACACCCCCGCCGTCGGCGCGGAGCCGGCCGGGGGATGGGAGGATTTCCCGGCGATTGAACCGAGTTTCTACCTATATAATAAAGGAGGGAAGCGATGAAAGAGAGTTCCACCTCGAAAAGGGGGAGGACGGGAGGGGGGAAGGCGCTGTCCGCCGTCGCAGCGACGGCGGGGCTGGCGGCGGTGGCGGGGGGGGGGGACCGGGCGCTCACCGTCAGCCGCCACACCCTGCGCTGTCCGCGGCTGCCCCGCGGCTTCGACGGGCTGCGTCTCGCCCACCTCTCCGACCTCCACGGCCGTGACTTCGGGCGGGACAACGCCCCGTTGATCTCGGCCCTGCGCCGGGCGCGTCCCGATCTGATCCTGTTCACCGGCGACCTCATCGACTCCCGTCGCGGCGGCGGGGCGGTTGCCCTGTCGCTGGTGGAGCAGGCGGCGCGGATCGCCCCGGTCTATGCCGTCACCGGCAACCATGAGGGGCGGCTGGGACGGCGGTTTGATCCGCTGGAGGCGGCGATGGCCGCCGCCGGGGCACGGTTTCTGCACGGCGAGGCCGTCACCCTGCGGCGGGGTGGGGCGCGCCTGCGTCTGATGGGCATCGACGATGCCGCCCGCAGCGGGCAGCCGCCCGACCTCGCCCTTGCCGCCCTGCCGCCGCGTGACGACACCTTCACCCTCCTGCTCGCCCACCGTCCGTGGCGGTTCGAGGTCTACGCCGCCGCCGCCGACCTCACCCTCTGCGGCCACACCCACGGCGGCCAGTTTCGCCTGCCCCGCCTCGGCGGCCTCTACGCCCCCGGCCAGGGGCTGCTGCCGCCTTACGACGGCGGACTGTACCGCCGGGGCGAGGCCCTCATGCTGGTCAGCCGGGGGCTGGGCAACAGCCTCTTCCCCCTGCGTCTCGGCAACCGCCCCGAGCTGGTGCTGCTGACGCTGCGGGCTGACGGGAGCGGGGCGCGGGACGGGGGCTGAGGGCGGCGGGCGCCGTCGTCCCCCCGGCTGCGTTCCGGCGGGGCGGGGTGCGGCGGACGCGGTGGTTGCTGCGCTGTCCCGGTGGTGGCGGCAGCGGATGCCGTCGTCCCCCGGCTGCGTTCCGGCGGAGCGGAGTGCGGCGGACGGGGCAGTTGTTGCGGCGTCCCGGCGGCGTCTCTTCGCTTTGGGGCGGAGAGTGACCATTGCTTTTCGCGCTGTGATATGGTACAATGTCCTTGACCCTGTCACACGGTTGAATGAAGGTTATTTTTTCAGGAAGATACACGCCGCCTGCGCTGCCGCCTGCGGCGTGAAAGGAGAACACCTTGTGCGAAGCCCGGCGGGCTGCCGGTTTTCGTCGATTCAGAAAGGAGAAAGTTATGGGTCCTTTTATTGTTGGCATTCTCGTTGTCATTGTGGTGTTGATCCTCATCTCCACCGTGCAGATCGTGCCGCAGGCGCGGGCGTATGTGGTAGAGCGGCTGGGCGCGTATCAGGCGACCTGGGACGTTGGCGTGCATTTCAAGGTGCCGGTGATCGACCGCGTCGCCAAGAAGGTGTCGCTCAAGGAGCAGGTGGTGGACTTTCCGCCGCAGCCGGTGATTACCAAGGACAACGTCACCATGCAGATTGACACGATTGTGTTTTTCCAGGTCATCAACCCCAAGCTCTACACCTACGGCGTGGAGGTGCCGATGGCGGCGATTGAGTATCTCACCGCCACCACCCTGCGCAACATCATCGGCGACCTCGAGCTGGACGAGACGCTCACCTCCCGCGACCACATCAACGGCCGGATGCGCATCATCCTCGACGAGGCGACCGACGCGTGGGGAATCAAGGTTATCCGCGTTGAGCTGAAAAACATTCTTCCTCCGCGTGAGATTCAGGACGCGATGGAGAAGCAGATGAAGGCGGAGCGCGAGCGTCGCCAGGCGATTCTCCAGGCGGAGGGCGAGAAGGCTTCGCAGATTCTGGTGGCCGAGGGCGAGAAGCAGTCGGCGATTCTCAGGGCCGACGCCACCAAGATCACCAAGATCCGCGAGGCGGAGGGTGAGGCGGAGGCCATCCTGACGGTGCAGAAGGCGCTGGCTGACTCGATCGCGCTGTTAAACGAGGCGGCGCCCTCCGACCCCGTCATCAAGCTCAAGGCGCTGGAGGCCTTTGCCGCCGCGGCCGACGGCAAGGCGACCAAGCTGATTATCCCCAGCGAGATCCAGGGTCTGGCGGGGCTGGCGGCTTCGGTGGTGGAGGCGTCGAAGGTCTCGCAGTGACGCTGCGGGCGGCGCGACGGGCTTGGAAGAGGTTTGAATTATTTGGAACATTTGGGACGTTTGAAATAGGTAGAACGTTTGGAATGTTTGAAACAGTAGATTGAAGGTTCGGGGACGGCATCGCCCCCTTGCGCCCCGGCTTTGTTGTTGTGCAGAGTCGGGGCGCGGTTTTTGGGGGATTTTGGGGATTTTGGGGATTTTGGGAGACGGGGGGTGCCGGTGGAGGACGGGGGTGTCGCCGCCTGCCGATCGGAGATCGGACAGACGGAATGGGGGCGCTGCCCCCTTTGACCCCCGGGATTCCGCCGTCTGCGGACGGCAGGGAGGGAGGCGGAGGAAACCCGTCTGCGGACGGTTTTCTTTGATTGAATTTGCCCGCCCACCCGCCCTGGGGGATTCCGCCGTTGCGACGGCGGCCTACCTTGGGTGCGCTGGTTTGACCCTCCGCGCCCGGCCTGACGGCCGGGGACACACCCGCCCGACGCTCGCTCCCTGACGGTCGCTCGGGACGGGGGGTTGCGGGGAACCACTTTCTGCAGAATTCCACCTTCCCCTGTCCCTTTCGGCTTCCTTCTTTGGAAACACCCCTACCCCCGCACCCCCCCTGCGTATTCCTCC
>JAFQKL010000298.1 GCA_017396965.1 Clostridia bacterium | reverse complement strand
GCCGGTGACGGGGTCTAAGATATGGTGATAGCGGCGGCCGCCCAGCTCGAAGTATCGCTCGTAGTCGCCGGAGGTGGCGACGGAGCCGGCGGCAATCGAGAGGACGCCCCGGGGGTGGGCGGCGTCGTCGGGATTGCGCAGGGCGATGCGCCAGTCGTCGTCAGGGGTTCCGCAGCAGATGACCTGGCCGCCGAGGGTGAGCAGGGCGCTGCCGATGCCATGTTCTTCCAGCAGGGCTTCGGCGAGGTCGCCGGCGGCGCCCTTGGCGATGCCGCCGAGGTCGAGGCCGGCGCCTTCGGGCAGGGTGAGACTGCCGTCCTCCGACAGGGTGAGGCAGGCGGGATCGGCGAGGGGCAGCAGGGCCTCAACGGCGCCGGAGGCGGGGGGGCGGGTGGCGCTGCCGACGTTCCACAGCTGCACCAGCGCGCCCATCATGGGGTGAAAGCTGCCGCCGGTGCGGGCGGAGAGGGCGGCAGCCTGTTGCAGCAGGGCGGCGGTGCGCGGGTCGGGGGTGACCGTCTCGCCCCGGTTGAGGGCGACGACCTCCGATTCCGGCAGGGTGGGCGACCAGAGGCGCTCCAGCTCGGCAAGCAGGCGGCGCACCTCGACGGCGGCCTCCTCGCCGCCCTCTTCGCCGCCGGGGATCTGCAGGGAGACGAGGGTGTCCATAGCGAAAAATTGCTCTTCCAGCGGGCCCGGCGCGCAGCCGGGGCAGAAGAGGAGCAGCGCGGCGAGCAGCGCGGCGCTGAGGGTTCGGATTGACATGGTGTGAACCTCCCGTCTGCCGTGCGGTGGGGACGGCAGAGGTTGTTTGCCGCCGGGGATGCGCGGGTGCGGCTTTTCTGTTTATTATAGCATATGCGGGCAGATTGTACAACCGGGGAAAACGGGGAAGCCCACCCCGCCGGCTGCCCGGCGTCAAAATCAGAGCGGAGAGCGGACTTGCCCGGGCTGCGGACGGCGGGGCTTCTCCGGCCTGGCGCTCCTGAACACAAAAAGGGAGGCCGAAGCCTCCCTTTTTCCCAAGCGGAATCTCCCCCTCATTCAAACCAAAGCCCCGCAGGTCACCCTCTCACAGCCCGGCGCCAAACGCCCGGACCTTCGCGAGCGCCGCCTCATCCGCGTCGCCGGGGACGCAGTGAACGCCGAGATCCTCGCCGCCGAAGTAGCCGACCATGCTGTGGTACTGCGACACCGGCGCGTCGTACACCCCGGGCGAGCCGGAGCTGAGCAGCATGGCGTACTTCTTCGCCGTCGGCTTGCCGATGGCGTAGAAGCGGCTGATTGCCGCCTGCAGCTGTCCCGAAAAGCTCCAGTAGTGGATGGGGCTGGCAAAGACCACCATCTCCGCCTCTTTGAGCTTCGGCAGCAGCTCCGCCATCTCATCCTTCTGCACGCAGACGCCGTTTCCGGCCTTGTGGCAGTACTCGCAGCCGAGGCAGCCGCCGACCTTCATGCGGCCGACATTCGCCACCTCCACCTCGTGGCCCGCGCCCGTCGCCCCTTCGGCGAAGGCGGCTGAGAGGGCGGCGGTGTTGCCCTTGGGACGGGGGCTTCCGTTCAACACGAGAATCTTCATGACAATACTCCTCCTTATCTCCTCCCGCCCGGACTTTGCGGGCGGGGCGCTTTTCCTGTCCTGTCTCTATCTTATCACCGGGAGTGCGCTCCCTGTCAACCCCTCTGCCGCAGATAATGGACCAGCCACTCCATCGCTTCGCGGTAGCCGGCGAGGCCCTTTCCCGTCACGGTGTGCAGACAGGCCATGCCGGGGTAGGAGATCTGACGAAACGGCTCTCTGGCAGACAGGTCGGAGAGATGCACCTCCACCGCCGGCAGCGCCACCGCCTTGAGGGCGTCCAGAATGGCGATGCTGGTGTGGGTGTAGGCGGCGGGGTTGATGACGATGCCGTCCGCCTCGCCGAGCGCCTGCTGGATGCGGTCGACAATCGCCCCCTCGTGGTTGGACTGGAAGAGCGCCACCTCCGCCCCCAGCGCCTTCGCCGACTCCTCCACCAGACGGCAGAGGGCGGCGTAATCCTCCCTCCCGTAGATCTCAGGCTCCCTCACCCCCAGCAGGTTGAGGTTGGGGCCGTTGATGACCAGCAGCTTCAAAGCGCAAGCACCTCCAGAATCCGCCGCACCGTCTCCTCCGGGGCGGCATCGTTATCCACCGTGCAGTCGGCAAACCGCTGATAGAGTGGTGAGCGCCTCTCGTACATCTTCGCAAGTTCCCCCGCCTGCGAGAGCGGCCGCCCGTCGGTCGGCAGCAGCTCAAGGGGCCGCCGCAGCCAGACGATGCGTCCGTTCTGGTGCAGCAGGGGGTAGTTTTCCTCCCTGGTCACCGCGCCGCCGCCGGTGGCGATGACGAGAGAGGAGCGCCGCCCCAGCTCGGCGAGGACTTCCGTTTCGCGGCGGCGAAAGCCCGCCTCCCCCTCGGCGGCGAAGAGGGCGGGAATCGGCCCGTGGCGCTCGGTGATGAGGTCGTCGGCATCCGCCGCCTCCCGCCCCAGCCGCTTGGCCAGCAGTGCTGCAATCGTGCTTTTGCCGCAGCCGGGCATCCCGACGAGGACGATGTTCTCCATCGACCGGCGCAGCGCCCGCTCCACGGCGTCGATCGTCTGCTCCTCCACCGCCCCTCCGGCAAAGAGGGCGCTGCTGCGGGCGGCCTGCGCCACCAGCATGGGCAGGCCGTCGAGATGGGGGATCCCCCGGCGCTCGGCCTCCAGCAGCAGGGCGGTGCGGGCGGGGTTGTAGATGAGGTCCAGCACCCCAATGAGGGCGGGGAAGCCCGCCAGCGAGAGCGGCGCCGCGCCGTTTTGGGGGTACATCCCCACCGGCGTGGCGTTGACGAGGAGGGCGGCGTCGGCGTGGCGCTCCAGGTTGCCGTAGTGATCGGGGCCGCTGCGGGAGATCGTCGTCACCGAGGCGCCCAGCTCGCGAAGCACCGCCGCCACCGTCACCCCCGCGCCGCCGCTGCCCAGCACCAGCGCCTTTTTGCCCCGGGGGTCGATGCCGCTCTTTTTCATCATATGGGCAAAGCCGAAGGCGTCGGTGTTGTCGCCGTGCCAGCGGCCGTCCTGGCGGCGCACCAGGGTGTTGACGCTGCCGAGGCGGCGGGCCGTCTCCGAGAGGGAGGCGCAAAACGGCACCACTTCCTTTTTATAAGGAATGGTGACGTTGAGCCCCGCAAGCGTCGGGTCGGCGAGGAAGTCCGCCAGCTCCTCCGGCTCCACCTCATAGAGACGGTACTCATAGTCGCCGAGACGGCGGTGGATTTCGGGGGAGTAGCTGTGGCCCAGCCGCCTGCCCAGCAGTCCGCAGCGACACGGCGGCCGAGGGGCGGCGGCCTCCCCGCACCGCTGCGGCGCCGCAGCCTCCTCCATCAGACGCTGCTGATGGCCGCGGCTCAGCTCAAAGAGCAGCGACCAGAGGCGCTTTGCCTCCTCCTCCAGCCCGGGCGGGCACGCTTCGGCGATCTCGCGCAGCTTTTGCCGCTCCCTGCCGCCATCCCGCACGGCGAGGCCCTGCTCTCGCTTGAAGGCGGCGATGCGGGCGGAGACCTCCATGCGGGCGGCAAAGAGGGCGAGCAGCTGATGGTCGATGGAGTCGATCTCTTTTCGGAGTTCTTCGAGCGTCATGGTGTTCACCTCGGTGGTTTGGTGGATTCTCCTTGGGGGAGGGGTCTTGTCAGCGGCAGAGCAGGGCATCGGCCACCGCCAGCGCCGCCGCCGCCTCCACGCAGGGCACGGCGCGGGGGACGATGCAGGGGTCGTGGCGGCCGGTGATCTTAAGCTTCGCCGGGGCCATCGCCGAGAGGGAGACGGTGTCCTGCTCCTTTGCGATTGAGGGGGTGGGCTTGAAGGCGACGCGAAAGGTGAGCGGCATTCCCGTGGTAATCCCGCCCAGAATTCCGCCGGCGTGGTTGGTGGCGGTGCGGACGCGGCCGTCCTTTACCACAAAGGGGTCGTTGCACTCACTGCCCCGCATGGCGGCGGCGGCAAAGCCGGCGCCGAACTCCAGCCCCTTGACGGCGGGGATGCCGAAGACCAGGCGGGCGATGCGGTTTTCCATGCCGTCAAACATCGGATCCCCCAGCCCCGCCGGCAGGCCGAGGACGGCACATTCAACGATGCCGCCCACCGAGTCGCCCTCCGCCCTCGCTTCGGCGATCCGCGCCTTCATCCGCTCCCCCGCCTCGTCGGAGACGACGGGGAAGGGCTTGTCCGCCGTCGAACCCCGCAGCGGGGCGGGGTCCTCCACCTCGGCGATCCGCCGGATGCGGGAGATCACCGTGATCCCCTCCCCCGCCAGCCACTGCAAAGCGAGGCCGCCGGCGAGGCAGAGGGGGGCGGTGAGGCGGCCGGAGAAGTGGCCGCCGCCGGCGGCGTCCTCGCAGTCCCGGTATTTGATGCGGCCGGTGTAGTCGGCGTGGCCGGGGCGGGGAGTGTCGCGAAAGGGGGCGTAGTCGGCGGGGCGGGCGTTGTCGTTGCGGAGGACGGCGGTGAGCGGCACGCCGCAGGTGCGGCCGTCCGCAAGGCCGGAGAGGAATTCGGGGAGATCCGCCTCCCTTCGCGCCGTCGACCATTCGTTTTGACCCGGTGCGCGGCGGGCGAGGAAGCGGGTGAGGGCCTCCCGGTCCACCTTCAGCCCCGGCGGCAGACCTTCGATGGTGACGCCGACGGCGGGGCCGTGGGACTGGCCGAAGATGGTCAGGCGCAGGCGCTCTCCGCAGCTGCTGCTCATGGGCGGTCGCTCCTTTCGGTGGGGGATTGAGGGACGGGGCAGGCGAGGCTGCCAAGCATCTGCCAGAAGGCGGGGTAGGACTTGGCGACGCACTGCGCCCCCTTCACCGTCACCGCCTCACGGCAGCAGCCGGCGGCGACGGCGGCCGCCATGGCGATGCGGTGGTCGCCGAAGGACTCCACCTCCCCGCCGACCAGCCCGCCGCGCCCGTGGATGACAAGGCCCTCCGCCCGCTCCTCCACCTCGCCGCCGAGGGAGGTGAGCAGCGCCGCCGTGGTCGCGAGGCGGTCGGACTCCTTGAGCCGCAGGCGGGCGGCGTGCTCTACCCGCGTGATCCCGCGGCAGGCGGCGGCGGTCACGGCGAGGGCGGGGATGAGGTCGGGGATCTGCGCCGCGTCGATGACGGTGCCTTTCAGGCGGCCGCGGCGGACGGTGACCGCGTCCCCCCTCTGCTCGACAACGGCGCCCATCCGCTCCAGCACCGACAGCAGCGCCCGGTCGCCCTGGGCGGAGTCAGCCGGCAGACCGCGCACCGTCACCCCCGCTTCGGACAGCGCCCCCATGCAGAGCGGGAAGGCGGCGGAGGACCAGTCGCCCTCCACCGTCAGCTGCTGCGGCAGGGTGTACCGCCCCCCGCCGCCGATGCGCCAGCCCGTGCCCTCGCGCAGCGGCGGGCAGCCGGCCAGCGCCAGCGTCTGCTCGGTCAGGGCGACGTAGCCCTCCGACTCCAGCTCGCCGGTGACGGTGAGGCGGCTGTCTTCCGAGAGCAGCGGCAGGGCCATCAGCAGGCCGGAGAAATACTGGGAGGAGAGGTTGCCCGGCAGGGAGAAGGTTCCCGGCCGCAGCTGTCCGCTGACAAAAAGACTGCCGCCGCGGCGGCGCAGCGTCATGCCGTGCGCCTCGAGCAGCCGGTCGAGGGGGGCGAGGGGACGGTCGGGAAGGCGGCCTTCGAGGACGAACTCGCACTCCGCCCCGAGGGCGCCCGCCACCGGCAGGAGAAAGCGCAGGGTCGAGCCGCTCTCGCCGCAGGGGAGGCGGCGCAGCCCGGCAGGGACGCGGCCGTCGGCGCGGGGGATGGGGCGGACGGCAAGGCGGCCGGCCGTCTCTTCGATGCCGGCCCCGAGGGCCTGCAGGCAGTGTATCGTGGCGGCGACGTCGCCGGAGATGCCGTCGCAGACGAGGGTGAGCGGGCGTTCTCCCAGCGCCGCCAGCGTCAGCAGGCGGTGGGCGAGCGATTTGGAGGCGGGGGCGCGCAGCTCTCCCGTCCGCGCGCCGGGCAGGACGGTGACCGTCATACCACCCCTCCGTCCCGCAGCCAGTCGGGCAGCTCCGCCGTCGGCACCGTGATGCTGCGGCAGCGGCCGATCGCCTCCGGCACCACCAGGGCGATGCCGGAGGCGGTGATCTTCTTGTCGTGCCGCACCGCCTCCATCAGCCGGGCGGCATCGTAAGGGGATTCGGTGGGCAGGCCGCAGCGGCGCAGCAGCTGCTCCAGCGCCGCCCCGGTGCCGGGCAGACAGAGGCCGCGCCGCTCGGCGGCGGCGGTGATCACCGCCATGCCGATGGCCACGGCGCTGCCGTGGGACACCGTAAAGCCGCTGCACCGCTCCACCGCGTGGCCGATGGTGTGGCCGAGGTTCAGCAGCTGACGGCGGCCGCGGTCGAACTCGTCCTCGGCGACGATGTCCCGCTTCATGGTGACGGCGGTTTCGATCGCGTACTCCAAGCTCTGCCGCACCCCCTCCCGGTCGAGCCAGGCGAAGAAGGGGGCGCTGCCCAGCAGGGCCATCTTGATGATCTCGGCGCAGCCGTCACGGAAGACCGCCTCCGGCAGCGTCCGCAGCACATCGGGGTCGCACAGCACCCGCGCCGGCTGGCAGAAGGCGCCCACCAGGTTCTTGCCCTCCGGCAGATCGACGGCCGTCTTGCCGCCGACCGAGGCGTCGACCGCGGCGAGCAGGGTGGTCGGCAGCTGCACATAGCGGACGCCGCGCAGCCAGGTGGCGGCGGCAAAGCCGGTGAGGTCCCCCACCACGCCGCCGCCCAGCGCCACCAGCAGGTCGCCCCGCCCAAACCGCTCGGCGGCGAGAAAGCGCAGCAGCTGCGTGTAAGTCTCGAGATTCTTGGATTGCTCACCGGCGGGGAAGACGAAGGAGCAGGGGGCAAAGCCCGCCCGCGAGAGCGAGTCGGTCACCCGCCTGCCGCAGAGGGGGAAGACGGTGTCGTCACTCACCACCGCCACCCGGCAGGGGGGCTGCACGGCGGCAATCTCCTGCCCGGCGCGGTCGAGGAGGCCGCGGTCGATGACCACCTCATAGCCGGTGGAGGCCTGTACCTTGATGCGGATCACTTCGCCACCACCTCCCGGATGCGGCGCACCTCGTCGGCCAGCGCCGCGTAGTCTTCGGGCCGCAGTGACTGGGCGCCGTCGCTAAGGGCGTTCCCCGGGTCGGGATGCACCTCGATCATCAGGCCGTCCGCGCCGCAGGCGGCGGCCGCCAGCGCCATCGGCCGCACCAGGCGGGCGATGCCGGTGGCGTGGCTGGGGTCGACGATGACCGGCAGATGGGTCAGCTCCCGCAGCATCGGGACGGCGGCGAGGTCGAGGGTGTTTCTCGTGTAGTCACCGAAGGTGCGGATGCCGCGCTCACAGAGGATGATCTGCCCGTTGCCGCCGGCCATGATGTGTTCGGCGCTCATCAGCAGCTCCTTTAAGGTGGCGGCGAGGCCGCGCTTGAGCAGAATCGGCTTGCGGGTGCGGCCCAGCTCGCGCAGCAGGGCGAAGTTCTGCATATTGCGCGCCCCCACCTGAATGACGTCGACCTCCTCAAACAACGGCAGCTGCGCGGCGTCGGTGATCTCGGTGACGATGGGCAGCCCGGTGGCGGCGCGGGCGGTTTTCAGCAGCTCCAGCCCGTCCGCCCCGCGGCCCTGAAAGGTGTAGGGCGAGGTTCGCGGCTTGAAGGCGCCGCCGCGCAGCAGCTGCGCCCCCGCCGCCTTGACGGCCCCGGCCACCGCCACAATCTGCTCCTCCGTCTCCACCGAGCAGGGCCCCGCGATCATCACAAAATGACCGCCGCCCACCTTGACGCCGCCGATCTCCACCACCGTGTCCTGCGCATGAACCCCGCGGCCGGCGCGGCGAAACGGCTCGGCAGAGCAGCGGACCGAATCGACCGCCTCCAGGCTGCTCAACCACCTGGGATCGACGGCGGCAACATCGCCGCTCACGCAGAGGGCGGTCTGACCCTCTCTCTGCGCAACCCAAACCTCGAGGCCCCGTCCCTTCAGCCAGTCGATCAGCCGCTCTCTCTCCTGCGCTTCGGTTCCCTGCCTGAGTACGACGATCATTTCTGCATCCTCCTGTCCGTTGTTGGGCGGCCACCCGCCCGGAAAGCCTGCGGCACAGGATCCCCTGTGCCGCAGACAGGCGCCCCCGGGCGGCCGTCCGGCGCCGTGGTCAAGCCGGGCGCGGCCATCCGCGGGCGCTGCCCGGCAGCCGTCAGTAGCCGAGGCTTTCCTCCACCAGAATCACGGTCATGCGGCCGGGGGCAGGCTGGGAGTTTATGATGGTGGCCTTGCGGCAGATCTTGCCCGCGCTCTTGCAGTTCATGCAGCGGCCGGTTTTGGCGCAGGGGGTATCGAGGCCCAGACGCAGGGCGTTGGCGGGGGCGGCCACCTCGCGGATGCGGGCGAAGGCGGCGGGCAGATCGGCCACCAGCTTGTTCATGCCGGTGACGACAATCACCTTTTTGGGGCCGAAGAGCATGGCGGCGACGCGGTTGCCGTTGCCGTCGATGTTCACCAGCTCCCCCTCCTCGGTGATGGCGTTGGTGGAGGTGAGGTAGACATCGTCGGTGAAGCCGCCGCGGAAGATCTCCTGAATCTCGGGGCCGGTGAGGCCCTCGGCGTAGCGGTTGTGGAAGGTGCAGCCGTTGGTCTTGAGCCAGTCGATGACGCCGGTCTCAAAGAGGGTCATCGAGCCGCCGACCGAGACGGTGTCGCCCTCCTTGATGTAGGGCTTGAGGGCGTCGATCACCTGGTCGCCGCGCTCGAGGCAGATGGCTTCGATGTTGTTCGCTTCGAGGGTTTTGGCAAGGCGCTCCATGCGCAGTTTGGTGGCCGCTTTGGTGTTCTTGTCCATGGGGGTG
>JAFQKL010000297.1 GCA_017396965.1 Clostridia bacterium | reverse complement strand
CGCCGAAAACGGATATAAGTATCTGGAGCTGGCGGATATTTCATAAGGAGGAACAGACAATCCCCAGTCAGCCTGCGGCTGACAGCCCCCTTTAGCAAAGAGGGCCTTTGGGGTGTGCGTTTAGGCATCGTGCGGTGCATGCCCGGTCTACCCCTCAGTCGGCTTTGCCGACTGCTCTCCCTCTCAAGGGTAGCCGAGGGGTTTTCTTGCCTAGGTGCTGCACGCAAAAAAAGTCCCCTGCGGGGGAGGCAGGGGACTTGGTATCAGGGGCGTATGGGGGTGCGAGCGGTAATTTGGCCGCTTGTGAGGGGTTTTGATCAGCCCTTGAAGTATTTGACTGCGGATTCGAACATACGCAGCTCAAAGAGGCCGTTTACGTTGCGGTAGAGGTTTTTGCCTACGCGCTCGCTGTGGCCCATTTTGCCGAAGACGCGGCCGTCGGGGCTGGTGATGCCTTCGATGGCGTCGATGGAGCCGTTGGGGTTGTGGGCGATATCCATGGTGGGTACGCCCTGCTCATCCACGTACTGGCAGGCAATCTGGCCATTCGCGGCGAGCTCGGCTACCTGCGCCGGGCTGGCCAGGAAGCGGCCCTCGCCGTGGGAGATCGGCACGGTGTAGATCTCGCCGGGCTGGGTCTGCATCAGCCACGGCGACTTATTGCTGGCGATGCGGGTGCGGACGAGGCGGCTCTGGTGGCGGCCGATGCAGTTGAAGGTGAGGGTGGGGTTATTCGCGTCTGCCTCTACGATGTGGCCGTAGGGGACGAGGCCCAGCTTCACCAGCGCCTGGAAGCCGTTGCAGATGCCGGCCATCAGGCCGTCTCGGCTATGCAGCATCGCTTCTACCGCTTCTTTTACCGCGGGGTTGCGGAAGAAGGAGATGATGAATTTGGCGCTGCCATCCGGCTCGTCGCCGCCGGAGAAGCCGCCGGGGATGACGATCATCTGCGCCTGCTGTACCGCGGCGGCGAAGTCGGCCACGCTGCGGCTGATATCGGCGCTGCTGAGGTTCTTGATGACGAAAATTTCCGCTTCTGCGCCGGCTTTTTCCAAGGCGCGGGCGGTGTCCACCTCGCAGTTAGTGCCGGGGAAGGCGGGGATCAGCGCCTTCGGGCGGGCGGTCTTGACGGCGGGGGTGGGCCAGCTGGTGGCGGTGTGGGTGTAGGCGGGCACGGCGTTGGTCGGCTGCTCGGCCTTGGTGGGATAGACGCTTTCCAGCTTGCCGTCGTGCAGCGCTTCCAGCTCGGAGAGGGCGATCTTGGCATCGCCGCAGCTGAACAGGCCGTCTGCGGTGGTGCGGCCGATAATCGTGCCCACGGCTTCCGCGTCGTCAGCCAGTTCGATGACGAAAGCGCCGTAGTTGCGGCCAAACAGCGTATCAAGGTCGGCGTCGAGAGCGACACCGAGGCCTTCGCCGAGGCTCATCTTCAGCAGGGCAGCTGCTACGCCGCCGTGGCCGGGGGTGTAGGCGGCAAGCGCCTTGCCGCCGGTGATCAGGCCGTGTACCTGCGCGAAGAGGGCTTTGAGGGAACTAGCGGTGGGCAGGCCGTCGGCATCAT
>JAFQKL010000296.1 GCA_017396965.1 Clostridia bacterium | reverse complement strand
TCCCTCGGGGAGGGAGCCGGGGCGCGACGGGTGAGGCTTGGCGCGTTGTGTTCGGATGCTGCAGGGCGGGCAAGGCCTGCGTGAACTCCCTCAGTCAGCTTCGCTGACAGCTCCCTCAGGGAGGGAGCCGGGGCGCGACGGGTGAGGTTTGGCGCGTTGTGTTCGGATGCTGCGGGGGCGGGCGAAGCCTGCGTGAACTCCCTCAGTCAGCTTCGCTGACAGCTCCCTCGGGGAGGGAGCCGGAGGACGCGATGGGCGGGGGTGGCGCGTTGTGTCCGGGCGCTGCCCCCTTTCCGCCCTGCCGGGTCTTCAATCAGCAGCCGTCCCGTACCCCCGGCCTCAATCAACCTCCATCTATCCACCCGGCCCCGCCGTCTCCAGCCAAAAGCACGCAGTGCTTTCTATCTATGGATCTTATTTATCCACAGCAGCAGCAGCAGGGGCGGTGGAAGTTGTGGAAAACCCGGACAAGCCCGATCCCCCTAGTCTTTTGTCCCGAAATTTCCTGTGGAGGAAAAAAAGGACAACCCTGTGGATAGTTTCCACAAAACCCAAAACCCCCTTTTCCCGGTGGAAAAGCCGCCTGTGGAAAAGGAGAAAAGATGTGGAAAACCAAAGGGGTGCAGTGTCCCCTTGTGAAAAACGGGGCGCAAATTTCGGCTTTCGCCGTCCCTGTCACAGTTTTCCCGACAGCGCCGCCGCTTAACCTCCGCTGCGTACCGCCATCATGATCTCTTCAATGTCTCTCTTTAAATTCTCACTCGCCTCCATCTCCTCCTGCGTTTTGGTGCAGGAGTACATGATGGTGGTGTGATGCTTGCCGCCGAATACCTCGCCGATCCGCTGGAAGGAGATGCCGGTCATCTCGTGGATGATGTAAATCGCCACCTGACGCGCCTGCGCCACCTGCGAGGTGCGCTTCTTGCCGGTGAGGTCCTCCACCGTCACGGTGTAATACCCCGCCACTTCTTTCAGCACCCGGTCGATCAGCACCGGCACGGTGACATTTTCGCTGAGCACGTCGCGAATGGCGATGGAGGCGGTGTTCTGATCCAGGGGCATCTTGTCGAGACTGTACAGGGCCTTGAGCTTCTTCACCGCGCCCTCCAGCTGACGGATGTTGTTCTTGATCCGCTGCGCCATGTAGTCCGCCACCTCCGGCGGGATGGCGAGGCCGAGGTTTTCCGCCTTGCGGTTGATGATGGCGATCCTCGTCTCCAGATCCGGCGGCTTTACATCGGTGATCAGCCCCCACTCAAAGCGGGTGCGCAGGCGCTCTTCCAGCGTCTTGATCTCCTTGGGCGGACGGTCGGAGGTGAGTACGATCTGGCGGCGGCCTTCGTAGAGGGTGTTGAAGGTGTGGAAAAACTCCTCCTGGGTGGACTCCTTGCCGCCGATGAACTGAATGTCGTCAATTAAGAGCATATCGAGATAGCGGTACTTCTCACGGAAGGCGCGGCGGGCGGAGACGCCCATGCTGATCGCCTCCACCATCTCGTTGGTGAACTCGTCGCCCTTTAAGTACAGCACCTTCATCGAGGGGTCGCGGCGCAGGACGGAGTTGCGGATGGCTAAGATGAGGTGGGTTTTGCCAAGGCCCGAGGCGCCGTAGATGAAGAGGGGGTTGAACGAGTCCTCCGTGTGGTTGGCGACGGCGCGGCAGGCGGCTTCGGCCAGCTTGTTGGAGCTGCCGACGATGAAGTTTTCAAAGGTGTAGTCCGAGTGGGTGAGGGTCGGCTCGGGGGGGTCGACCTCGGGGGTCGGCTCCGGCTCCGGCTCTTCTTCCTCCTGCTCCTCCTCGCTTTGGATCTGCAGTTCGACGGGGAAGCCGATCACCTCGGTGAGAATGGCGAGGATGGTGTCGGAAAAGCGGTTTAAGAGGATTTCCTTCTGAAAGGAGCTGGGGACCTCGAGCGTGAAGGTGGTTGAGGTCATGGACACCGGCCGCACCCCGGTGAACCAGGTGCTGGCAGCGGTGGGGTTGTAGGCATCGCAGAGTCTTTGATAGACGGCGTTCCAGACGTCCTGAACTGAGTTCATGGGCGGGTTTCTCCCTTTTTGTTCGTATTTGTGTGGCTCCCCCGGTGGGGGTTCGGGGGACGTAAAGTGAAAAAAGCCCGTGGAAGGGCGTGGGGGGGATGGGGGGTGTTTGACGCCGGGGACTTGTTCGACGCCGGGGGGAGGCCGCCTGCCGACCGAAGGTCGGACAGGCGGAAAGGGGGCGCTGCCCCCTTCAACCCCTGGGAATTCCGCCGTCTGCGGACGGCGACCCCTGCAGGGGGCGGCCGGGTGGATTGCTTCGGTACGCCGGACATCCCGTGTCCATGCGAAAAATCTCGTATAAATCCTTAAATATACAGCTGTTTTTGGAAATTATGCAACAGCTTCTATATATAATATAGGTAGTTATTATTATACCACAGTTCGTCAATTCTGACAAGACTTCAGCCCCGGGAATTCTCGGGCTTTTGCCCTCAGACAGCCGAAAAGAAGGACCGCCGCTGTCCGAAGACAGCGACGGTCACCCTATCGCAAAACAACAAAATCCCGGCAAAACGCCTTACAGCGCCTTGTCCTCGATTTCCTTCTTCAGCTTGGCGATGAACTCATCCACCGCCATCACGCCGAGGTCGCCGCCGCTGCGCGAACGGACGGCCACGGCACCGGCTTCGATCTCCTTGTCGCCCATCACCAGCATATAGGGGATCTTCATCAGCTGCGCCTCGCGGATCTTGAAGCCCATCTTCTCGCTGCGCAGGTCGCTCTCCACGCGGATGCCGGCGTCTTTGAGCTTCTTCTCCAGCTCGACGGCGTACGCATGGTGACGCTCGGTGATCGGCACCAGCTTGACCTGCACCGGGGCCAGCCAGGCGGGGAAGGCGCCGGCGAAATGCTCGGTCAAGATGCCGATGAACCGCTCGATCGAGCCGAAGGCCACGCGGTGGATCATGACGGGGCGGTGCTTCTCGCCGTCGGGGCCGACATAGGTGAGGTCGAACCGCTCCGGCATCTGGTAGTCCAGCTGGATGGTGCCGCACTGCCAGGTTCTGCCGATGCAGTCCTTGAGGTGGAAGTCGATCTTGGGGCCGTAGAAGGCGCCGTCGCCCTCGTTGATGACATAGTCCATGCCGCGGGCCTCCAGCACCTGACGCAGCGCGTCTTCGCTGGTCTTTCTCATCTCCTCGGTGCCGATGAAGTCCTCGGGGCAGGTGGACAGCTCGACATGGTACTCAAAGCCGAACACCTTATAAACCGAGTCGATCAGCTCGATGACCCCGGCGATCTCCTCGGGGATCTGCTCCTCGGTCATGAAGATATGGGCGTCGTCCTGGGTGAAGCAGCGGACGCGCATTAAGCCGTGCAGCGCGCCCGAAAGCTCATGGCGATGCACCAGGCCCAGCTCGCCGACGCGCAGCGGCAGGTCGCGGTAGGACCACATCCGCCGCATATAGGCCAGCATTCCGCCGGGGCAGTTCATCGGCTTGATGGCGTAGGCGCCGTCGTCGATGGTGGTGAAGTACATATTGTTCTGGTAGTGATCCCAGTGGCCGGAGCGGTGCCAAAGCTCTTCGTTTAAGATCATCGGCGTCTTGATCTCCTCATAGCCCCACTTGGCGTGCAGCTCGCGCCAGTAGTTCTCCAGCTCGTTTCGGAGAATCATGCCCTTGGGGAAGAAGAAGGGGAAGCCGGGGCCTTCGTCGTAGAGGGCGAACAGATCCAGCTCTCTGCCGAGACGGCGGTGGTCGCGGCGCTTGGCCTCTTCCATCATCTTGATATAGTCATCCAGCATCTGCTTCTTGGGGAAGGCGATGCCGTAGACGCGCTGGAGCATCTTGTTGTTGGCATCGGCCTTCCAGTAGGCGCCGGTGACGTTGAGCAGCTTGACCGCCTTGAGGGCGCCGGTGCTCATGATGTGGGGGCCGGCGCAGAGGTCGGTGAAGTCGGCCTGCTTGTAGAAGGAGATCTCAGCGCCCTCCGGCAGCTCCTCGATGAGGATGACCTTGTAAGGCTCGTCGATCTCCCTGGCGAAGGCGATGGCTTCGTCGCGGGGGAGGGTGTAGCGCTCTAAGGCGATGTCCTCCTTGACGATCTTCTTCATCTCCTCCTCGATCTTTAAGAGGTCCTCGCCGGTGAAGGGGGTGTCGATGTCGATATCATAGTAGAAGCCGTTGTCAATCGCCGGGCCGACGGTGAGCTTGGCGGCGGGGTAGAGGCGCTTGACGGCCTGGGCGAGGATGTGGGAGCCGGTGTGCCAGAAGGCGTGCTTGCCCTCGGCGGAGTCGAAGGGGAAGAGCTCCAGGGTGCAGTCTTCGGTGAGGGGGGTGCGCAGGTCGGCGATCTCGCCGTTGACCTTGGCGACGCAGGCTTCGCGGGCGAGGCCGGCGGAGATGGCCTTGGCCGCTTCGAGGACGGTCTTGCCCGCCTCGAGCTGGAGGACGGAGCCGTCCTTTAAGGTGATGTTCAGCATTTGGGGGTACCTCCTGTGGGGTGAATTTGGTTTGTTTTGTATGTTTGTTTTTGTTTTTGTTGACGGGGGGGATGCGGCTTTGCGCGGCTTTGTGGAAATGTGGATTTGTGGAAAACAAAAAACCCCAAGAGCTTCCGCCAAGGGAAGTTCCCGGGGTGCCAGTTGACACGGTTCCACCCGAATTGCGGGCGCAGAAAACACGCCTCGCCGCTCGAAGGCTGATAACGGGGCCGACCCGGCAGGGCATTTCCTCCCTGCAACTGACGGAGTGGTTCTTCGGCCTTGCGCGGGCGGCTCTCAGCTGCTGCCGTCCTCTCTGTTGCGCGCCTTTCTCTCTCCGCTGCGGCGGCCTGTGGCCTTGGGGTTGAACCGGGGAAGGCGGGCCGCCGACGTCTTTTTGCGGATGAAATTGTACCTTTGATTATACGACGGTTGGGGGAGGTTGTCAAGGGGGTGGGGTGGGGGAGGGGAATTTTCCTTTCCCGGTCAGGGACGCGGCGAGCGGGAGCGGGGGACGAAGCCGTCTTCAAAGGTGATGGGGCCGTGCTGCTGCTCCCAGGCCTCGATGTGGCGCAGGATGAGCTGCTCGATCTCCTTGTTGGCCGAGCGGCCGTTGCGGTCGGCGATGTATTTGAGCTTGTCCATGGTGGCGGCGGGGATGCGCAGGG
>JAFQKL010000295.1 GCA_017396965.1 Clostridia bacterium | reverse complement strand
CACGCTCTTCCCGGTGATGCAAGCCTCCGGCGGCACAGACTCTTCTCGATGATGAGTACTCTTCCCGGTAAACTTTTTCCTCCCGGCAACGCAAACTGTTTCGACAGCGAAAACCCTTCCGACCACGCTGACCCTTCCCAGCAAAGCGGATCATCCTGAAACGTCAATTCTCTGAAAGCAGGTTCTATCCGTGCGCAACCAACGGTGTGGGTAAGCGGCATTTCCCGTTTGTCCATCTGCTGCTCTGTCTCGGCGCAAGTGGTCCGGCTGACACCAGTGACCCAAGTGACCCAAGTGACGCAGGCGCGGGCAGGGAAAGAGGGGGCGTATTCTGCGTTCCTTGCGTCCCTCCGCAGCGCGCGGTGTGTCGCCTGTTTTGCCGGCGTGTCCATGCATCGAGGACGTTCCTGCCCTGTTACCCGAGGTGAGAAAGAGGCGCGGGGTGGGGCGGATTTGGGCGGCGTACGGGGCGGGAGAGAGTGGCTCGGGGCTGGGGCCGGCCGGCGGAGGCGGCTGGAGAGGGGTGCGATTTTGGAGCAGGATAAAGGCGGGTGGTCGGTTTACGGCGTCCGCCGGCGGACACCGGCCCGCAGTGCGGGTCGGGGAGGACGGGGGAGGTGGTCGGAATTGGGAGATTGTGCTGTGAGAGGTGGTCGGGGATGGCGATGATTTTGGGAGGAGCTTAGGGGGATGCGGTGTTTTTCGGGTGTTCCGGGTGGCTGTGGCAGGTGACCGGGGGTGGGGCAGCGTATAGAACACCTTCTCGAGAGGAAACTATCCCCATATAGAGCGGCGGTGCGCCGGTCCTGTGGCTGTGTCATATCTGTCCATCAAAATCACTGTTTCAACATGATTTCAATATCATTTCAACATTTAAAAGGAGGACGCCATGCAGTTTGATCTTCATCCCGTCAACAAAACCGCCGCCTTCTGGCTCAGTCGCGCGGAGGCGGAGGATGCTGCGCTGCGCGATGCGCTGCTGCCACTTTGTCGGCAGCTGAAGAATGAGCGTTATCAGGTTGCTGTCTTTGCCTCAGGAACAGCGGAGCTGGCCGACCACACCGCCGCGCTGCTGCGTCAGCACCGCGACCGCGCCGCGCGGCGAGAGGTGGAGCGGGAACGGTTGGCGGGGCAGACGTGATGGGGTCTGCGCGGGGGCGGGCGTCGCCCGTCAGACTTGCCCCGCCCCGAGCGCCGAACGGTTCCTTATTTCTCCGGTTGCTTTTCGAAACACCGGTGTGATACAATGTTATCCAATCATCAAGACCATCAACCACCTGCTGCCGGAAGCCCCCCGGCGTCCGTGCAGCGCCACCGCTGTCCCAAAGGAGTACAACCATGACCGAACGCTTTGACATCGCCGGCTACTGCCGCATCTCCGTAGACGACGAGCTCGACCGCGACAACGTCTCGATCGAAAACCAGAAGGCCATCATCGCCGACTTTGTCCGCACCCGCTTCCCCGGCTCCTCCCTCACCTTTTACGAGGACCGCGACCGCTCGGGCTACACCTTCGAACAGCGCGAGGGCTACCAGCGGCTGCGCCGGGAGCTGATGGCGCACAAGTACGACATCCTCGTCGTCAAAGACTTCTCCCGCTTCTCGCGCCGCAACTCACGCGGGCTGGTGGAGCTGGAGGACCTGCGCGATGCCGGGCTGCGCATCATCTCGATCGGCGACGGCATCGACTTCCCGAGCGGCGACGACTGGCTCAAGATCCAGTTTCAGTTCCTCATCAACGAGATGCCGGTCACCGACACCAGCAAGAAGGTGCGCTCGGTCATCCAGCGCCGGCAGGCGGACGGGAAGTGGATCTGCGCCGCGCCCTATGGCTACCTCGTCAACCGCAGGCAGGCGTTTGAGGTGGTGCCGGAGGAAGCCGAGGTGGTGCGGGAGATCTTTCGGCTGTACAACGAGGGCTGGGGGTACAAGAGGATCGCCGCCCATCTGACCGAGCAGGGTGTCCCCACGCCGCGGACGGCGGAGCGGGAGCGCAAGCTTGCCGCGGGGGAGGAGTGTCGTCGGCAGGGGAAGGCGGCGTGGGCCATCGTCACGGTGCAGGGAATTCTGGACAACGACTTCTACATCGGCACCCTGCGTCAGGGCAAGACGACGCGGGCGAAGATCAACGGCAAGGACGTCAAGCGGGATCTGCTCGATCAGATCGTCATCGAGCGACATCACGAGGCGATTGTCGACGATCGCACCTTCGCCACCGCCCGTGCGCTGCGCCGCAGCCGCACCACCTCGCATTACCGGGGGGTGAAGAAGTACGACAATGTCTACTCCGGCCTGCTCACCTGCGGCGACTGCGGCAGTCCGATGTTCGCCATGAGCCGCGCCGATCTGAAGGACGCCTACCGCTGCGGCGAGTACCACAAGCGAGACCGCGCCGCCTGTACCTCGCACCACATCCGGGTGGACAAGCTTGACGAGGTGATAAAGCTCTATCTGCGCAAGGTGAAGGACAACGCCGCCGCCATGCTGACGCGGCTCAACGAGGAGCTTGCCCGAGAGGAGGACGAGGTGGCCTGCGCCGAGCAGGTGGGGGAACGTCTGGAGGAGGTGCTTGCGGCGCTGACCGAGGAGTGGAAGGCCACCAAGCGGCAGCGGGTGCGGGACATTCTGCGCTGTCCCGGGCAGGAGGCGATGCTGGAGGAGACTTACGACGCCCTGGAGGCCGATCTGCTGCGGCGGATGGAGGGGGTACGTCACCAGCTGCAGCTGGCGGTGGATAAGCGCAACACCGTGATCCGCGTCAACCGCACGGCGCGGTGCGCAATGGCGGTGTTTGACGAGATGCTGGCCAAAGAGCGGCTGGAGCGGGGGGATCTGGAGCTGATTGTCGAGCGGATCCTCGTGTATGAGGATCGGCTGGAGGTGCAGCTGAAGGCGGACATCGACGGAATTCTCCGCTGCGGTCTGCCCGGGGAGGGGGAGGCGGAGGTTGCAGAGATTATCTTGACGGGAGAGAAAGAGGACGAACACGCATTAGACCCGGTGGAGCGATTTCGGGCTGAGGCGGAGCGGCTGACGCGGGCGCGGGTGGTTCAGTCGTCTATGAAGCGTCAGGATCGGGTGTTTGATGTCAATCTTATCAGCGAGGGTGAGCCGCTGGAGATTTACACGGATCGGGATGGGGAGGTTATTTTTAAGAAGTATTCGCCGGTGGGCGAGCTGTCGGCGTTGGCGGGGGCCTGCGCGGAGGCGCTGTCGCGGACGGCGGGGTGCCCGGTGGTGGTGTGCGACCGCGATGTGGTAATCACCGCTGTGGGCGGCGCCAGGAAGGAGCTGGAGGGGAAGATGATCAGCCCGGCTTTTGAGGCGCAGATGGAGGAGCGGCAGCCGCTGGTGCGGGGGTCGGGGGAGGAGCCGGCGGCGATTGTGGAGGGAATGCAGCGGTCGCAGCCGGTGGCGATGTCGCCGATTTTGCTGGACGGGGATGTGATTGGCGCGGTGGCGCTGCTGGGGGACGGGGCCGGCAGCGAGGTGGAGCTGAAGCTGTCGATGGCGGCGGCGGCGTTTTTGGCGCGGCAGCTGGAGACTTGAGGCGGTTGGGGGGACGGGTTTGATGCGAGGGGGAAGATTGTGAGGCGAGAACCGCCCCTGCCCGGAGGAAATTCGGGTGGGGGCGGTTCTTTGTAGGGGAGGGGAGGGGGGTGTTGAGTGCCGGCTATGCGCGGGGTTCAGGGAGGGGGTTGTGGAGACGCTTTGGCGGTGGGAGGGCCGTCCGCCCGTCCCGGTGAGCCTTGGGGTCCGCGTTCACGCAAGGGGCTGCAAGGGTTCTCCCAGACGCGGGGACTTAAAACAACAGTCATAAAGAAAACCGGTTTGTGGGGTTTCTTCCGCCTCTGCCCGGAGGGAGTTTGGGCAGGGGGCGGGTCTTTTTGTGGGGGAGGGGGAGTGTGGTCGGTTGACCACACTCCCCACTTCCATTATCCCCCCGAACCCGCCCGGCCTGTCAAGGGGCGGGTAGTATTTTACAAAAGCCCGTGCGGGGGACGGGCTTTTGTAAAATCTCCACCCTTGAACCCTTGACAGGCCTGACTTTCTGCGTCTGTTTGGACGCTGTGCGGCGGGCGAGGCTGTGCCT
>JAFQKL010000294.1 GCA_017396965.1 Clostridia bacterium | reverse complement strand
TTGTTTGAGAAAAAGCCCGCCGAGGTCAGGCTGCCGATGCCGGAGAACTGGGCGAGGGCGGAGCATTTCGCCCACTTCATGGCAAATCCCTGCCAGGTCAATCTGACCGGGGAGCTGGAGGTCACGGCGCTGCGGGCGGCGGCCAAGGCGGCGGGGTACCGCTTTTATCCCCTCTGCATCTGGCTGGTCAGCCGCATCGTCAACCGACACATCGAATTTCGCATGACCACCGACGAAGGGGGCGCGCCCTGCCACTGGCAGGAGGTCAGCCCCGCCTACGTCATCTTCCACCCCGACACCGAGACCTTCTCCGGCCTCACCACCCCCTGGGTGGACGATTTCGATCTGTTCTACGCCCGCCTGCTGGCCGACATGGAGCGGTATCGGGACGATCCCCGCTACCAGATCCCCAGCGACTGCCAGGCCACCTTCGACCTCTCCTGTCTCCCGTGGATGGACTTCACCGGCTTCACCCTCCACCTCGGCAGCAGCCGCTACCTCGCCCCCATCTTCACCTGGGGCGGCTTTCGCGAGCGGGAGGGGAAAACATGGATGCCGATGGCGGTGGACATCCACCACGCCGCGGCGGACGGTTTTCACATCGCCCGCTTCTTCCGGGAGTTTGAGCAAGAGGCCGCCGCGCTGGCAGCGGAGCTGATGCGCCGCGTCTGAAGACAAGAGGAGGGGGGACATCCACCGGGATGTCCCCCTTTTTTTCTTCTCCCCGTCCTCTCCCTGCCCTCCCCGCCGCCCCCGGCGGCTTGCAAAGAGCCGGAATCTGTTTTATAATGAATCTTAAAGTAAGAAAACAACCAAAAACCAAAAGACGGCAGCGGCGCGCCGGCGGGACCGCTTGGCGGAAGATCCTTGCGCTGCCGGAAGTCAAAGGAGGTCTCCCGGATGATCGTCTACTTCTCCGGCACCGGCAACAGCCGCTTCGTCGCCCACCGCCTCGCCGCGCAGCTGGGCGATGCGCTGACCGACGCCGGCCCCCTCATCAAGCAGGGCGGCCCGGTCGCGCTGCACTCCGAGACCCCGTGGGTCTTCGTCGCCCCCGTCTACGCCTGGCGGATGGCCAAGGTGTTTGAAGATTTTCTCCACACAGCCGAGCTGCAAGGCTCCCGCCTCGCCTACTTCCTGCTCACCTGCGGCAGCGACATGGGCGGCGCCGCCCGCGCCCTGCGTCCGCTCTGCGAGGCCAAGGGGCTGCGGCAGATGGGGGTTATGTCCGTCGTCATGCCGGAGAACTACCTGGCCATGTTCCCGGTGCCAAACCGCGGGCAGTCGCTGCGCATCATCCATGCGGCCCTGCCCGGCATCCGCGAAGCGGGGGAGCGCATCGCCCTGCGCCGCCCCCTGCCCGCCCCGCGCCGGGGCCTGCTGGACGCCGTCAAGTCCGGCCCCGTCAACCGCGGTTTTTACCGCCACTTTGTCAGCGCCGAGGGCTTTCGCGTCACCGAATCCTGCGTCTCCTGCGGCGCCTGCACCGAGCGCTGTGTCTTAAACAACATCCGCCTGGTGGACGGCCGCCCGGTGTGGGGTGAGGCCTGCACCCACTGCATGGCCTGTATCTGCCACTGTCCGGCGGGGGCGATTGAGTACAAGAAGAGAACCGTTGGCAAACGGCGGTACACCTGCATCGAGCCGCAGGACAATTTGGCAAAAAAGTCGTGAATTTTCCCCTTCCTCTCTTGGCAAAGGGATGAAAAGGTGGTAAACTATAGGAAAGAAGCGGCGAGGCCCGCAACGTGGGTTCGCCGCCAAGAAAGCAGTACACAGTCTTTCTACAGATATTCGCATGAGAAGCGACAACAGAAAGGATGATTCTCTTTGAAGAACGCGATCGTCACCAATCACGCCCCCGCCGCCATCGGCCCCTATTCGCAGGGCATCGAGGCCGGGAACCTCGTCTTTGTCTCGGGTCAGCTGCCCATCGACCCCGCCACCGGCAGTTTCCCGGAGGGCATTGAGGCACAGACCCGCCAGTCGCTGAACAACTGCAAGGCCATCCTCGAGGAGGCCGGCCTTTCGATGGCCCACGTCGTCAAGACCACCGTCTTTTTAAAGGACATGAACGACTTTGCCGCCATGAACGACGTCTACGCCTCCTTCTTCTCCGATCCCTTCCCCGCCCGCGCCGCCTTTGAGGTTGCCCGTCTGCCCAGAGACGCGGCGGTGGAGATCGAGATGATCGCCGTCGGCAACAATCACCCCTTCCCGCCGCAGGGCGTTGCATTATAAGCTGATTTTGCAAAGTGCAAACAAAACAAAAGGAGTGTTTGATCATGAGCTTCAACTTCGACGAACGCATTGACAGAACCGGCAGAGGATCCTCCAAGTGGGAGCCCAAGGTGCTCGAGACCATGTTCGGCGCGCCCGACCTGCTCTCCTTCTGGGTGGCGGACATGGACTTCCGCACCCCCCAGCCCGTTATCGACGCGCTGGTTGAGGCTGCCACCCACGGCTGCCCCGGCTACACCTCGCTCGACCAGAGCTTCTATGATGCCTACCTCGGCTGGCAGAAGCGCCGCAACAACTGGGATGCCAAGCAGGAGTGGTACCGCTTCACCAACGGCGTGGTCCCCGCCATCAACCTGCTGATCCTGGCCATGACCAGCGAGGGCGACGAGGTTCTGATTCAGCGCCCCGTCTACTACCCCTTCACCGACTCTATTGTCAAGCAGGGCAGAAAGGTCGTTTCCAGCTCCCTGGTCAACAAGAACGGCAAGTACGAGATCGACTTTGAGGACTTCGAGGCGAAGTGCGCCTCCCCCACCTGCCGCGCCTTCGTGATGAGCAACCCCCACAACCCGGTGGGCCGCGTCTTCACCGAGGAAGAGCTGCGCAAGATGGGCGAGATCTGCAACCGTCACGGTGTCTTCGTCATCGCCGACGAGATCCACTCTGACCTCATCGCCACCCACAAGGGCCACAAGCACGTGGTCTACGCCACCCTGGGCGAAGAGTTCGAGCAGAACTGCGCCGTCTGCCACGCCCCCTCCAAGACCTTCAACCTGGCGGGCCTGCAGCTTAGCTGCATCATGATCCCCAACGAGAAGGTTCGCGCCAAGTTCGACGCTGTCCAGTTCCGCGTCGGCGGCACCTCCTCCAACTACTTCGCCCCCGTGGCCGCCAAGGCTGCCTGGAACCATGGCGAGGAGTGGCTTGAGGCTGTCTATGCCTACATCTACAAGAACTACGAGTACATCGTTGACTTCTGCGCCAAGACCTGGGGCGACAAGGTTGTTGTCTCTCCCCTCGAGGGCACCTACCTGGCCTGGCTCGACTTCTCCAAGATCGAGAGCGATCCCGACAAGCTGCAGGATCTCGTGCGCAAGGTCGCCAAGGTCGCGCTGGACGAGGGCTACATCTTTGGGCCTGAGGGCGCCGGCTTTGAGCGCATCAACCTGGCCTGCCCGAAGTCTCTGATTGTGGAGCTGATGGACAGACTGGCGGCTGCGATTAAGTAAGACGGCTGTCTGGTTGTCTGGCCGTTGAGGTCGGAACAAGAGAATTGAGATGAGAATCAAGGGGGGAGTGCCTGGCGCTTCCCCCTTGTTCCTGTTTGAGGGGTGCGGGGTGGGGGAGGGGAGAGGAGGGGAAAAGGAGGA
>JAFQKL010000293.1 GCA_017396965.1 Clostridia bacterium | reverse complement strand
TCAAGACCGAGCACAGAGCCGATGTCCCCGGCCTCGTCCACGATGTCTCGGGCTCCGGCGCCACCTGCTTTGTCGAGCCGATGGCGGTGGTGGAGGCGAACAACGAACTCAAGGTGCTGAAGGTCAAGGAGCAGGACGAGATCGAGCGCATCCTCTTGGAACTCTCCTCCTTCGTCGCCGCGCAGGAGAAGGAGATCGCCTTAAACTACGACCTCGTCGTCGGCATCGACTTCGCCTTCGCCAAGGCCCGCCTCGCCTGGACGATGGAGGCCACCCTCCCCTATGTCGCCGAGAACGGCCCGATCGAGCTGCGCCGCGCCCGCCACCCCTTAATCGAGCGGGACAAGGTGGTGCCGATCGACCTCGTCTTCAAAAAAGGGGTGGACACCGTCATCGTCACCGGCCCCAACACGGGCGGCAAGACGGTCACCCTAAAGACCCTCGGCCTCATGCACTTAATGGCCGCCGCCGGGCTGCACATCCCCGCCGCCGAAGGCAGCCAGGTGGCCGTCTTCTCCCATATTTTGAGTGACATTGGCGACGAGCAGAGCATCGAGCAGTCCCTCTCCACCTTCTCCAGCCACATGGTCAACATCGTCAAGATCCTGGAGACGGCGGACGACAAGAGCCTCGTCCTGCTCGACGAGCTGGGCGCCGGCACCGACCCCGTCGAGGGTGCGGCCCTCGCCACCGCCATCCTCGAGCGCCTGCGCGAGAAGGGCGCCCACATCGCCGCCACCACCCACTACCCCGAGCTCAAGACCTACGCCCTCAACACGGCAGGTGTTGTCAACGCCTCCTGCGAGTTCGACGTCGAGACCCTGCGCCCCACCTACCGCCTGCTGCTGGGGATGCCCGGCAAGTCCAACGCCTACGCCATCTCGCTGCGCCTCGGCATGGACCCCGCCATCGTCGACCGCGCCCGTGAGCTGACCAGCGCCGAGAGCACCGCCTTTGAAGACGTCCTCGCCCAGTTCGACGCCCGCCGTCAGGAGCTGGAAAAGGAGCTGGAGGCGGTGCGCAAGGAGAGTGAGCGGCTCAACCTCGAGCGCGCCACCCTCGAACTCGAGAAGGAGCATTTCAGGAACCGCCGCGAGCGCGAGCTGGAGCAGGCCTCGCAGGAGAGCCGCCGTCAGGTGGCCATGGCCCGGGAAATGTACAACCGCACCATCGCCGAGCTGGAGGCGCTGAAAAAGCAAAAGGACGCCGCCGACTTCGGCGAGCGCCTCTACGAAGCCCGCCAGAAGATCCGCCGCGACCTGCGCAAAGCCTCCTCCGAACTCGACCCCGTCCGCGAGCGGGAGACGGAGGCAAAGCCCCTTCCCCGCGACCTGCGCGTCGGTGACACCGTCCACATCCGCTCCCTTGACAAAGACGCCCAGGTGCTGGCCCTGCCCGATGCCAAGGGCATGGTGCAGGTTCGCGCCGGCATCATCAACACCCGCGTCAAGCTCACCGACCTCACCTTAGTGGAGGAGACGGGCAAGGCAGTGGAGCGCTTCAAGGCCGCCCGCGGCGGCGACAAGGCCATCTCCTCGATGAAGGCGGAGCTGGATCTGCGCGGCCAGAACGGCGATGAGGGCTGTCTGGAGCTGGACCGCTATCTCGACGAGGCCGTGATCCACGGCCTCTCCACCGTCACCATCATCCACGGCAAGGGCACCGGCGCCCTGCGCAACGCCGTCCGCGAGTATCTCAAGGGCCACCCCCACGTCCGCACCTTCCGCCGCGGTGTCTACGGCGAAGGGGAGGACGGGGTCACCGTGGTGGAGCTGAAATAGCCCCGCCGTTCCATCATGTTTCAGGAGGATCGCCATGTCCCTCTCGCTTACCCTCATCAAGCTGGGCAACAAAATCTTTCCCCCCGTCGTCCACCCCTTCAACCTGCAGCAGGACGGTGTCAAGACCTACGCCGAATGGCAGTACGAAAAGGGGGGCGACACGGTCAACTTCTTTTCCAAACACTACCCGCCCTCCGTCATGTTCGAGGGCAAGCGGGTGCTGGACATGGGCTGCGGCGCCGCCGGCAAGAGCCTCTACTACGCCAGCATGGGCGCTGCCCACGTCACGGGGGTGGACATCGTCGCCCACTACGAGCAGGAGTCAAGGGAGCTTGCCGAAAAGCTGGGCCTTTCGGACAAGTTCACCTTCGTCTTAGGCTCCGCCGACGCCATGCCCCACCCCGACGGCAGCTTCGACACCATCATCATGAACGACTTCATGGAGCACATCAGCAACCCCGAAGGCGCCCTCAGGGAAGCCATCCGCCTCCTCGCCCCCGGCGGCCGCTGCTACATCAACTTCCCCCCCTACGGCCACCCCTACGGCGCCCACATGAGCGACCTCATCAATATGCCCTGGGTGCAGTGCTTCTTCTCGGAAGACGCCCTCTGCCGCGCCTACCGAGAGCTGGCCAAAGGAGTGCCGGACGGCGCCGAGCGGGTGAAGTTTCGCATCAGCGAGCGGCCGGACGGCAGGCTCACCATCTCCTATATCAACAAGATGACCTTAAAGCGCTTCAAGGCGATGCTGCAAAAGCTCGGCATCACCCCCGAATACTATGCCGAAGACCCCTTGCGCAGCTACCTCAGCTTCCTCGCCAAATTCCCGCTCACACGGGAGAAGTTCGTCCGCATGGGTGTCTGCGTCATCGCCAAGCCCCTCGAGGGAGAATGAGGGTTCAGGTCCCGTTTGGCTATGGAGAACGGGACTCGAACACAGGTTGGAAAAGGGGAAAGAACCGATCGAAAAAGCCATAAAAATGTCATAAACAAATTGAGAAAGGAGTACCATGATGGATTTAAAAGGAATCGACCTCAAGGGAATCGACGTCAAGGCCAAGGTGGAGGAGATTGTCGCCAAGCTGCAGGCGGATGAGACTCTGCTCGCCGAGTTCGACGAGAAGCCGGCCGTCGTGCTGGAAAAGCTGCTCGGCGTGGAGCTGCCGGACGATCAGGTCAAGCAGCTGGTGGACGCCGTCAAGGCCAAGCTCAAGCTGGACAACGTCGGCGACGCGCTGGCCGGCCTGTTTGGCAAGAAGAAGGACTGAGACGCCCTGCCGCACAGGGGCCGTCTCCGGGCGACCGGGGACGGCCCCTTCTGCCGCCGAAGGGCAGGGGAGCGCCGCCAAATCTAGGCCCGGCACTTGACAGCCGCGGCGCTGTCCTCCATAATAAAGCAAGGATCCAGGCAAAGGGAGGATGAACCTTGGTAAGAGAGATTGTCACCGACCCCATTTTCCTCGCCCAGCCCTCGCAGCCGGCCACCGAGGAGGACCGCGCCACCGCGCAGGACCTGCTCGACACCCTCGCCGCCAACCACGAGCGCTGCGTCGGCCTCGCCGCCAACATGATCGGCGTCCTGCGCCGCGTCATTGTCTTTGACCATGAGGGGGTGCCGACGGTGATGTACAACCCCGTCATCCTCAAGGGCAAGGATTCCTATGAGACGGAGGAGGGCTGCCTCTCGCTCACCGGCCTGCGCAAGACCAGACGCTGGCGCTCGGTCAAGGTACAGTATCAAAACGACAGGTTTGAGACCCGCATCAAAACCTTCCACGGCTACTCCGCCCAGATCATCCAGCACGAGGTGGACCACTGCGAAGGGATCATCATTTAAAGCGCATTTGCGATCAGGAGGAGGGGAGAGGATGGGAAGAGCATCCACCCGCGAGAACAAAACCCGCTATCAGCTGGTGCGCGAGGAGCTGGGCCTCTCCCGCGAGAAGGCGGCCGAGCTGCTCCAGAGCATCACCGCCGAACGGATTGAGCGCATCGAAAACGAAAAGTCCCTGCCTTATGCCGACGAGGTGATGGTGATGGCGGAGCGCTACCGCCGCCCCTCGCTCTGCAACTACTACTGCTCACGCCAATGCCCCATCGGCCGGGCGTATGTGCCGGAGGTGGAGGTGCGCGAGCTGTCCTCCATCGTCCTTGAGATGCTGGCTTCGCTCAACTCGGTCGACCGCAAAAAAGACCGCCTCATCGAGATCACCGCCGACGGACGGATCGACAATGAGGAGATCGACGACTTCCTCTTCATCCAGGAGGAGCTGGAGCGCATCTCGGTCACGGTGGAGACCCTGCAGCTCTGGGCCGAGCGGATGCTTGCCGAGGGCGTCATCGACCCCGAGGCCTACCGCGCCCGCAAGCAGCGCCGCTGACCGTCTATTTTGCAGAAAACGCAGGAATAGCCGCGGCTATTTTGCACCACCGCCCCTTTCCTTTCCCGCCCTCCTTATGGTACGATCACAGGGAGAGAAGCGTAAACTGAACCGAAGGGAGGGCGCACCATGACGGTTCCGACAAGGCTTCGCCGCCCCCGCCTGCCGGGGAGCAAACAAAAGGCTCCGCGCCGGTTTTGGAGCATCGAATCCGCAGGGGAGCGGCCGACAGCCGTGCCTCCCCCGATTGTTAAGAGAGGTTGACAGATGTTTGAGATTTTAGTGTCCTTTTTGTTTTTCTGGCTGCTCTTCAAGGGCATCGGCCTGGCCCTTAGGGTGACCTGGGGGGCCGCCAAGCTGATTGCCTCGCTGATGATGGTGGCCGCCGTGCCGCTGCTGGGGGTCGGCCTGCTGTTCATGGGCGGCATCGTTTTGCTGCTGCCGCTGGCTCTGGTGGCCGGGGCCATCGCCATCCTCAAGGCCGTGGCTGAGGCGATTTAACCGTGATGAAAGCAAAGAACGGCGCCCCCTGTCTCTCGGAGAGACGGGGGGCGCTTTGCGTTGCCCACCTTGTTTGCCTGCGGCAGCCGTTTGTCTGCCGTCACCATTTGAACACATAATATTTTCACAAAAACCTTCTTTCTCCACTTGACATTCCCCCCTATTCGCGGTATAGTATGACTGTAGTTAGCACTCAGCCCACAAGAGTGCTAATCACGAAACGGAGGACCAGCAGTATGGAGATCTATGATTTAAGTGAACGAAAACGCAGGATCCTTGCCGCCATCATCGAAAGCTATATCGACACCGCCGAGCCGGTCGGCTCCAAGGCGCTTGCCGAGGCCGCAGGTCTTGGGGTCTCCTCCGCCACCATTCGCAACGAAATGGCCGAGCTCAAGGAGCTTGGCTGGCTGGAGCAGCCACACACCTCGGCCGGCTCCGTCCCCTCCTCCCGCGGCTACCGCGCCTATGTCGACTACCTGATGCAGCGCTACCATGTCAGCGAGCAGGAGTCAAAGCGCACCCAGGCCTTTCTCGAGTCCCGCGTCGCCGAGCTTGAGCGCCTCATCGCAGAGGCCGGCAAGCTGATCAGCGAGCTGTCGGGCTATCCCTCCCTCACCATGACGCCCAAGCGATCCGGCGTCGCCATCCGCCATATCAATCTGGTGCCGGTCGATCCCTACCAGTTCGTGCTGGTGCTGGTCACCTCGGAGGGCACGGTGAAAAACAACCTCTGCCGCACCCGCCAGCCGCTGCCCACCGAGCTGCTCTATGAGATCACCGAGCTGCTCAACCGCCGCCTCGCCGGGGTGGAGCTTTCGCAGGTGTCGGTGATGGAAATCGCCCAGCTGCGCCGCTCCTTAGGAGAGTTTGAGTTCGTGCTGCAGCCGGTGCTGCAGATCATCCATGAGGCCGCTATGGCGATGGAAAACCCCGAGGTCATCCTGGGCGGCGAGGGCAGACTTTTGGAGCAGCCGGAATTTCGCGACATCGGCCGCATGAAGGAGTTTCTCGACTTCCTGCAGGACAACGAGGCCCGCCGTCAGGTGCTCTCCCCCGCGGAGGGACACGAGGGCATCACCGTCACCATCGGCCAGGAACACCCCCTGGAGCAGCTTCGGGACAGTTCGGTCATCATGGGCAACTACCGCATCGGCGACCGCCCCGTCGGCGTGATCGCCATCTTGGGCCCCACCCGCATGGACTACCCCAGAGTGCTGGGGCAGTTTGAATATTTTACCAACGGATTGAACAGATTGCTACAGGAGCTGTTCGAGCCGCCGGACCAGTAAAAACATCCGTTTAGGAGCGTGACGAATACAATGAGTGAAGAGACCAAGACCCCGTTGCAGGAAGAGGAGCTTTCCGAAGAGACCGCAGAGCCTGCCGTCGAGCCGGAGACAGCGGAGGCCGCCTCCGAGCAGCCCGCCGCCCCCACCGCCGAGGAACAGCTCGCCGAGTTGAACGACCGCTATATGCGTCTCGCCGCCGAGTACGACAACTTCCGCAAGCGCACCGCCCGCGAGCGCGAGAGCCTGACCGCCTTTGTGGTCTGCGACACCGCCGCCCGCTTCCTCCCCGTGATCGACAGTCTGCAGCTGGCCGAAGCCCACAAGAACGGCAAGCCGGAAGACATCCTCGCGGGACTGGACAAGGTGCTCGAAGCCCTTACGACCACCTTAAAGTCGATCGGCCTCGAAGAGATCGACACCAGCGGCGAATTTGACCCCAACTGGCACAACGCCGTGATGCACGTCGAGGACGAATCCCTCCCCGCCAACGCCATCGCCGAGGTGTTCCAGAAGGGCTACAAGTATCAGGACAAGGTCGTCCGTCACGCCATGGTCAAGGTGGCCAACTAGGCCCGGCCCCCTGCAGGGGTCGCCGCCGCAGCGGCGAAATCCCCTTTCCAAACACCCCCAATCTTAGAACTTGTCAATAGTCAATAAATTTTTCATCATACAGGAGGAACCCACTATGTCCAAGATCATCGGTATCGACTTAGGCACCACCAATTCCTGCGT
>JAFQKL010000292.1 GCA_017396965.1 Clostridia bacterium | reverse complement strand
CGTCGCGCAACGCGTCGCCGAGGTCGGCAGCCAGGTTCAGGAGGGGGGAGGAGGCTGAGAGGCCGGCCCAGTGGAGGTCACCGAAGCGGCCGGCGCCCTGGAGGGTGAGCTCGAAGGGGGCGGTTTTGATCCGGCGCATGGCGCGGGAGGCGGCTTCGGGACGGTCGGTTTCTCCGAGAAATGCCAGGGTGAGGTGGAGATTATCCGGGCGGACCGGGTCGGCGGACTCGACCTGACGGCGAAGCTGACGCTGCAGATCAAGCAGGGCCTCCCGCATGGCAGGGGTGGGGAGGATGGCGAGGAAGAGGCGCATGAGGGAGTCTCCTTTCTATGTGGGGTGCAGGGGGGATGGGAGGCGGGCGGGGTGCTGTGGGGTTGCCGGAGGATTCTTGGGGGTTGACGGGTTTACCGATGATGGATAGACGATGGACGGACAATGGATGGAGAAATGATGCTTACAAATTTATTAAATCGTCTGTCATGATATATGTATTGCCGTGTGCGTTTACTCTATTTCTGCTGTCGCGACATTTGACCATCATACATATATACATATACAAATTTCATATTATGTATCATATCTTCATTCTCCCCTCCCCTTTCCCCCGCAGATCCGCCGCGCCGCAACACCAAGAGGAGAATGGCCCCGGATCCCTTTCGTCCCGGTTCTCTTTCGCCCCGGTTCCTTTTCCTTCCCCCGCAGGGCTGCTCCACCGCGACCAAGGCTTCAGAGGGTGCAGGCTGCCCTTCTCCTCATGGTTTCCCCTCAGTTTGTCGAGCATCTTCCTCCCCTGCCGTCCCCTCTTCAAAAAGGGAATTTTGCGCCTCTGCCCAGCGGAGGAATCCTTCTACGGTCAGGCGGTTGCTGAGGTCTTCAATGGGGCGGGAGGCGGAGGCGATGATCTCGGCGCAGCTTTTGCTGCGGCGGAGGGTGTCGAAATCGGGGCCGAGGGGGTCGCCGTATTTGGCGGCGGTGGCGGCGTAGATGTAGCGGCGGAAGAGGGGCGGGGCGGCCTCTTTGAAGACGCGGCCCAGCTCACGGCGCTCGGCGTGGAGGCGGCGGGCGATCTCCTCTTCGGCAAGGCCCAGCTGTTGCAAACGGTCGGCCAGCCCGGTCAGGGCGCGGACCTTGCTTTCGTATTCCATGCGCAGCGGGTTGGTACTCAGCCCCTGCGCAGCGATCAGATCCAGCTCGCGCTGCAGGGCGGCGCAGCGGTTTTGTTCCAGCTTTTCGGACATGGTTTCTCCTCCTTGCACCTTTCCGCTTCCCGATGCTCCAAACACAGGGCCGGCGGCGTGATCGGCGCGTTTCTGCGGCTCGCGTGTTTCTTCAGCCGGTGGACGGTGTCTGCTGCCCTCTGAGCAGAGTGTGCCCCTCTTCCGCTCACTCCCCTCCCCTGCTCTGCCGGATCAGCTCCAGCTTCTGGGCGCGGGTGAGACGCTTGACGGCGATCTCGCGGCGGAGTGCCTCGCTTTTGTCGGCGCAGACCTCATGGTAGACGAGGGTGACCGGCAGACGCGG
>JAFQKL010000291.1 GCA_017396965.1 Clostridia bacterium | reverse complement strand
ACTGTAGGCGGTTGAGGGCTGCAGGCGGTGGCAGTGCTGTAGACGGTGGGGCTGTTGTTGCTGGGGGCTGTTGGCGGCGGAGTGCTGTTGCCGGGGACGGTGGTGTAGATGTGGGTGCTGCGTTAGGGGGATTTCGCCGCTGCGGCGGCGACCCCTGCAGGGGGCGGGGCGGCGACCCCTGCAGGGGGCCGGGCGGCGCGAACATCACTCCGCAATATCCCGCACAGCAAGAGCATTGAGAGAGGCGTCGGCGAGGTTGCCGGCCTGCCATTCGTAGAAGCCCTGGGCGGCGATCATGGCGGCGTTGTCGCCGCAGAGGGAGAGGGGCGGCAGGCAGAGGGGCAGGCCGAGGCGGGCGGCCAGCGCCTCCGCCTTCCTGCGCAGCACCGAGTTGGCCGAGACGCCGCCGGCCAGCGCCAGCACCGGCGCCCCCGTCTCGCGGGCGGCCAGCTCCATGCGGGAGATGAGGGCCTCGGCGACGCCCTCCATCAGCGAGGCGGCGAAGTCGGCCTTGTGGACGCTGTCGCCCTTCTGCTCCAAGTTGTGCAGATGGTTGATGGCCGCCGTCTTGAGGCCGGAGAAGCTGAAGTCGAGCGGTGCGCCGGCGACGGCGGCGTGGGGGAAGGCGAAGGCGTGGGGGTTGCCCTCCCGGCCCAGCTGGTCGAGGGCCACGCCGCCGGGGTAGGGCAGGCCGAGGACGCGGGCCACCTTGTCAAAGCACTCGCCGGCGGCGTCGTCACGGGTGCGCCCCAAGGTGCGGCAGACGGTGTAGTCCTCGACATGGACGAGGCTGGTGTGTCCCCCCGAGACGACGAGGCAGAGGAAGGGGGGCTTCAGCTCCGGGTAGGCTAAGTAGTTGGCGGCGATATGGCCGCGCAGGTGATGCACCGGCACCAGCGGCAGGTCGGCGGCGGCGGCAAGGCCCTTGGCGAAGCCGACCCCCACCAGCAGGGCGCCGATCAGCCCCGGCCAGGCGGTGACGGCGACGGCGTCGAGGTCGGAAAGCCCCACCCCCGCCTCCGAGAGGGCCATCGCGGTCAGCTGACTGATCGACTCGGCATGGGCGCGGGAGGCGATCTCCGGCACCACGCCGCCGTAGAGGCGGTGGATCTCCACCTGCGTCCGGGTGGCGCAGGCCAGCTTCTCCCGCCCGTCGCGGACGACGGCGACCGAGGTTTCGTCGCAGGAGGTTTCAATTCCGAGGATGAGCATGGCGGTTCTTCCTTTCTTTCGGGTGGCCTTTCTTTACGGGCGGCCTTTCTTTCGGCCGGCTTCAAGGGGCTTGTGCGGCGGGGGGCAGGGCCGGGGGGCGCGGGCGTGTGTCCAGCCTGCGCAGGAGCGCGCTACCCCTCCAGCGCCATGATCACGGCATCCTCCGCCGGCGCCTCGTAGTAGCCCTTGCGGCGGCCCACTTCGGCAAAGCCCATCCGGCCGTACAGCCGCCGCGCCGCGCCGTTGCTCTCTCTCACCTCGAGAAACACCCGGGCGCAGCCGCGCTCCCTGACCAGCTCCAGCGCCCTGGTCAGCAGCCGCGCCCCCGCGCCCTGCTGACGCAGCCCCGGGGCCACGCCGATGCGCAGCAGCTCCGCCTCGCCGGCGATGTCGCGCAGCAGGGCGTAGGCGGCGAGCTTGTCGTCCCAGAACAGGCCCACCGGGAGGGCGCCTTCCGCCTCCAGCTCGCGCTGCAGCGTCCGCTCGCTCCAGGCCAGCGAGAAGCAGACCCGCTCCATCGCCGTCAGGGCGCGAAGATCTCTCTCGTCGAGCAGGCGGATCTCCTCACGCCGCCCGGCTCTGTCCACACTTTTGGCATCCATATTCTTCTCTCCTTCTTCCTGTCTCCTTGCGGGATTTCCACCGCGGCGCTGCGGTCAGTGGGCGTCGTACCAGCTGCGGCCGCGCTTGACCTCCACCGTCAGCGGCACGGAAAGGGTCATCGCCGCCATCATCTCCTCTTCCAGCAGACGGGCCACGGCGTCGGCCTCCGCCTCCGGGGTTTCGACGATCAGTTCGTCATGCACCTGCAGCACCAGCCGCGCCTCCAGTCCCTCGCGCAGCAGGCGGTCTCGCACCCGCACCATCGCCAGCTTGATGACGTCGGCGGCGGTGCCCTGAATCGGCGTGTTCATCGCCGCCCGCTCGCCGAAGGAACGCTGGTTGAAATTGCTGGCCTTCAGCTCCGGCAGATAGCGGCGCCGGCCCAGCAGCGTCGTCACATAGCCCTGCTCCTTTGCCTTCTCCACCACCTCGGTGAGATAGCGCCGGATGCCGGGGTAGGTGGCGAAGTAGCTCTCAATATACTGCTTGGCCACCTGGCGGGAGACGTGCAGGTCGGCGGCCAGCGAGAAGTCGGAGATGCCGTAGACAATGCCGAAGTTGACCGCCTTGGCGCTGCGGCGCATCTCCGGCGTCACTTCAGGGAGCGGCACGCCGAAGGCGGAGGCGGCGGTGATGGCGTGGATGTCCTGCCCTTCGAGGAAGGCGCGGCACATCCGCTCGTCGCCGGCGATGTGGGCCAAAATGCGCAGCTCGATCTGGCTGTAGTCGGCATCCAGCAGCAGACAGCCCTCCTTCGCCGCAAACATCCGCCGCAGCTCGCGGCCCAGCGGCTCGCGGACGGGGATGTTCTGCAGGTTCGGCTCGGCGGACGAAAGGCGGCCGGTCAGAGTGACGGTCTGGTGGAAGGTGGTGTGAATCCGCCCCTCCACCGCCAGGCCCTTGAAGCCCTCGACATAGGTGGAGCTGAGCTTGCTCAGCTTGCGGTACTCCAGCACCAGCGGCAGGATGGGGTGGGCGTCGCCCAGCTTTTCGAGGGTTTCGGCGTCGGTGGAGTAGCCGGTGCGGGTGCGCTTGGGCGGCGTCAGCCCCAGCTTTTCAAAGAGGACCTCGCCGAGCTGCTTGGGGGAGTTTAAGTTGAATTTGCCGACGAAGGAGAAGATCTTCTCCTCCAACTCCGCAATCCGCTCCTTGAGCATCCCGCCAAAGGCCGCAAGCGCCGCCTCGTCGACCGCGAAGCCGCGCTGCTCCATCTCGCTTAAGACGGTGGAGAGCGGCAGCTCGAGGTCAGAGAGCAGCGCCGTCATCCCAAGCTCCTCCAGCTGGGCGGAGAGGGGGGCTGTCAGCTGATGGACGGCGGCGGCGGCTTCCGGGAGACTGCCGTCCCACTCGCGGGCGAGGTGGGTGCGGACGAGGTCAGGGAGCCCCGTCTTGGCGGCGGGGTTTAAGAGGTAGGCGGCGAGGGCGGGGTCGAAGGTGATGTTAGAGAGGTGCAGCCCCTGCCCGGCGAGGGCGGTCATGGTGCTTTTGGCGTCGTGGACGATTTTGGGCAGGCTCTCGCCCAGGGCGGCGGCGGCGAGGCGGTTCCAGGCGTCGCCCGCCTCGTCTTTGGAGAGCAGCAGGATCTGCGCCCCGTCGCAGAGGGCGAGGCCGTCTTCGGCGACGGCGAGGGCGGCGGGGGCGGTGAGGGTTTGAAGCTGCGCCGCGTCCACCAGCGGCGACAGCGGCAGGGCGGGGCGCTCGGGGTCGGGGACGGGGGTCTCCTCAGGGATCAGCTTTTCGAGGAAGGTTTTGAACTCGAGCTTTCTCAGCAGGGCGGCGGTGGCCTCGTAGTCGGGGGTTTTGACCGCCATCTCCTCCGCCGTCAGCGCAATCGGCGCGGTGCGGCAGATTTCGGCGAGGCGGTAGGACATCTCGGCCGACGCCCGCCCGGTCTGCAGCTTTTCCAGCTGCTTGGGACGTAAGTCCGCCGTCCCTTCGTCGATCGCCCGATACAGCTCCTCGACGCTGCCGAAGCGGTGCAGCAGGTCGAGCGCCGTCTTCTCGCCGATGCCGGCGACGCCGGGGATGTTGTCCGAGGCGTCGCCCATCAGAGCCTTTAAGTCGACGATGCGGCACGGCTCGAAGCCGTACACCTCCTGCACCACGGCGGGGGTATAGGCGGTGGCGCTGCTCTGGCCGCCCTTGGTGGTGGTGAGCTTGACGGTGACGCGGTCGGACACCAGCTGCAGGTTGTCCTTGTCGCCGGTGAGGATGACGCAGTCGCAGCCCTCCTCGTCGCAGCGGGCGGCGAGGGTGCCGATGAGGTCGTCGGCCTCGTAGCCCTCGATTGCGAGGCGGCAGATCTTCATCGCGTCCAGCAGCTCGCGCAGGAGGGGGAGCTGCTGGGCCAGCTCCTCCGGCATCCCGCGGCGGCCGGCCTTGTAGCCGTCGTACTGCTTGTGGCGGAAGGTGGGGGCGGGCAGGTCGAAGCAGACCACCACCCGGTCGGGCTGCTCGGCGGCCAGCTCCTTTTCGTAGATCGAGAGGAAGCCGTAGATGCCGTTGGT
>JAFQKL010000029.1 GCA_017396965.1 Clostridia bacterium | reverse complement strand
GCGCTGCTTCTGGCCGCCGGAGAGCTGGCTGGGGAAGGCGCTCGCCTTGTCCAGCAGGCCGACCCGCTCCAGCAGGCGGGTGGCGGTTGCCTTCGCCTGCTCTGCGGGCACTCCCTTGACCTTGGTGGGGCCGATGAGGATATTGTCCATCACCGAGAGGTTGTTGAAGAGGTTGAACTGCTGGAACACCATGCCCATCTTCTGACGCAGCTTGTTGATGTCGGTCTTGGGATGGGTGATGTCGGTCCCTTCAAAGATGATCTGGCCGCCGGTCGGCTCCTCGAGACGGTTGAGGCAGCGCAGGAAGGTGGACTTGCCGGAGCCGGAGGGGCCGATGACGACCACCACCTCGCCCTTGTAGATCTTCTCATTGATGCCCTTGAGCACCTCTAAGGAGCCGAAGCTCTTGCGCAGGTCGACGGTTTCGATGAGCAGGCTATCGGAGCGAAATTCCCGGTCAGTCACTGCTTCTCAGCCTCCTCTCGAAGATGTTGACACCGCTGCTCATGACGTAGTTCAAGATAAAGTAGATGGCGGCGGAGATGTAGTAACAGGGCAGGGGATTGTAGGTGGCGGTGGTGACGATGCCGTTGTTGTACATCAGGTCGGCAACGCCCAGGTACTGGACGACGGCCGTCTCCTTGATCATGGTGACAAACTCGTTGCCGATGGCGGGGAGAATGTTCTTGATCGCCTGGGGCAGGATGATGGTGCGCATCGCCATGCCCTGGGTCATGCCGATCGAGCGGGCGGCCTCGCCCTGGCCTTTGTCCACCGCCTGGATGCCGGCGCGGACGATCTCGGCCACATAGGCGGCGGAGTTCAGCGAAAGGGCGATGATACAGGGGGTGGTGCGCTCCATGTCCATCCCGAAGAGGATGATATCGGGATAATCCAAAAAGCTGAACTGGAAGTAGACGATGTACAGCTGCACCAGCAGCGGGGTGCCGCGCAGGACCGAAATATAGGCCTTGGCGAAGCCGGAAAAGAGGGGGAACTTGGAGAGACGCAGCAGCGCAATGAAACTTCCCAGAACCGAGCCGATCAACACCACGAACAGCGACAGCAGGATGGTGGCCTTGGTGCCGTTGACAAAGTAGTCGAGGTACTTGGGGAAGATCTCCAGAGCATCTGCGATGACCTTAAAGAAACTCACAGGCGGTGCTCCTTTTCAAGTATTTGAGGGCGCCGGACGGGGATGCGCCCGGTGCGAGTTATATTATACGTCTTTTGCCGCGCGGTGTCAAGAGCAAATCGAATAAAAATGCAAAAATATCAAAAATTTAGACATAACCATGCGAAGGGCGGGGCGAGGTGAACAAGATTAGCGAAACGGCGCTTAAACATACGTTTTTGGATCATAAAAATCGTGAATCCCCTTGAAAGACCCTCCTAAAAACCAAATGCCCTCCTGCCGAAAAAGAGGGCAAAGGAGGGCCGGTTGGGGAGAGGATGCTTCGGAACAGGACTGTTTGCATGAATAATACATCGTTTTATACAATCTGACGCACCCATGCCCCCTGCCGCATATGGCGCAGAGAGAGGAGGATTTTGATCAGATCTTCGCTCAGCTGCAAAACGAGCAGCCATTCGATGGGCAGTTTTAAGACAGCGGCGCCGAAAAAGACCAGCGGCAGGCCGACGAACCACAGCAGCGACAGCTCACAGCGGGCGGCGTAAGCGGCGTCGCCGCCGCCGCGGAAGAGGCCGACGATGAAGGTGGCGTTGCACACCTTGAGCGGCGTGGAGAGGGCGAGGATGACGAGCAGCGTCGAGGCCGTCTGCGACACGGCGGGGGACACCTGGTACAGCCCGAGCAGCAGCGGGGAGGTGAGCAGCAGCGCGCCGCCCGTCACCGTGCCGACCCAGAAGGTGACGAGGATCAGCTTGCGGCCGTAGTCCTTCGCCTTTTCTATCTCCCCGGCCCCGGCGAGGTTGCCCACCATCACCAGAGCGGCAGAGGAGATGGAGAAGGCGAAGACCATGAAGATCTGCTCCACCGTCTTGGAGATCTGCACGGCGGCTAAGGCGACGGTGGAGTTTAAGAGCCCGTAGGCGACGCTGTAGCCGGTGAAGCCGATGCCCCAGAGGGTGTCGTTGAGCAGCACCGGCAGGCTTTCGCGGAAGATGCGAAAGGCGAAGGGGAGGCCGAAGTCGAAGTATTGGTACAGGCGGCCGCGCAGCGGGGTGCCGCGGCGCAGGGCGAAGAAGGTGAGCAGGGCGAATTCCACGAAGCGGGCCAGCACCGTTGCCAGCGCCGCGCCCTTCACGCCGAGGCGGGGGAAGCCGAGCAGGCCGAAGATGAGCAGCGAGTTGAAGGTGATGTTGATGAGGATGGCGAAGAGGCTGGCCACCAGCGGCGGCCGGGCGTTGCCGATCGAGCGCAGGGAGGAGGCGAGCAGCATGGAGAAGCCGCTCACCAGGTAGCTGGCGGCGATGATCACCAGATAGTCCCGCCCCAGTGCCAGCACCTCCGCCTCACGGGTGAACAGCCGCAGCAGGGGGAGGGGGAGGAAGAGGGCGAGGATGGTAAACAGCGCCCCCACCGCCGTCACGGCGACCGCGCCGAGGCCCATCACCCGCAGGATGTTCTGGCGGTTGTCCGCCCCCCAGTACTGGGAGAGGAAGATCGAGCAGCCGCCGGCGATGCCCTCGAGAAAGAGTATATAGACGAAGTAGACCTGATTGGCCACCCCCACCGCCGCCACCTCGGCATCGCCGAGGCGGCCGATCATCAGCGAGTCGAGCAGGTTGACGGAGTTGAGCAGCAGCCGCTGGGCGATGATGGGGAGGACGAGGGTGAGCAGGGTGGAGAGGAAGGCGCGGTCGCGAAAGGGGGAGCGGGGGGCGGTGGTGGTGGACATGGGAACCTCCTTTGCTTTGGGACGACAAAAGGGGATGAAACGGTCAAAAAAAGAGCCAGACATCACGTCTGACTGCCGACAGGCGGCGGGGAGCCTCAAGCTTTCGACATTATAGCAGAGAGGGAAGAGATTGTCAATCACAGCGGCGGCGGGGAAAAAGGGGCCTGCCGCGGCCGTTTTCCGGGCGGCGCTGCTTGTCGAAAAAGCTCTGTTTGCCATGAAGAATTTGAAGACAGGCGGAAAAATGGTGATTTTTTCCGCCTCTGCT
>JAFQKL010000290.1 GCA_017396965.1 Clostridia bacterium | reverse complement strand
GGCTGGCGCCGGCACACGCGGAAGACGCTGCGGGGCCTCACCACCACCGGGGGGGTGCGCCGCGCAGCCGGCAGAACACATCCACACTGTGACAATCCTGACACATGAAAACAAAGAAAGTTCATATCTATTTAATCAATAGACAATATTTCAATAAAAAATAAGACAGAAGGAGGCGACCGCCTTGCAAAAGAACCCCCTTCAAGCCACCATCGCCACCTCGATGGACGACATCCGCTTAGCCGCCCAGTTCCTGCTCGAGCGCGATGACTTTCTCATCCTCTGCCACCAGAAGCCGGACGGCGACACCGTCGGCTCCGCCTTCGCCCTGCGCGAAGCCCTGCGCAGCCTCGGCAAACGTGCCCAGATCGCCTGCTCCGACCCCTTCACCCCGCGCTACGACTTCATCACCGGCGGCGAGCGCGAGCCGCGCCGTGACTTCACCCCCAAAACCTACGTCACCGTTGACGTGGCAGACACAACACTGCTCGGCGAAAAGCTCGACCACCTGAAAGCCAACATCGACCTCGCCATCGACCACCACCCCAGCTTCACCCGATACGCGACGGTCAATGTCTGCTGTCCGTGGACAGCCTCGGTGGGTGCAATCCTCACCGCTGTCCTCAAGGAAATGGGAGTTTCCTTAAATTCGTATCTCGCCACCTGCCTCTACACCTCCCTCGCCACCGACACCGGCTGCTTCAAATACGCCAACACCAACCGCGAGGCCCACGCCATCGCCGCCGAGCTGGTGCGTCATATCCCCAACCTGCACGAGGTCAACTACCGGCTGTTCATGCTCAAATCCCGCGCACGGATGCAGCTGGAGGCCCGCGTGGTGTCGGAGGCGCACTTCCACCGGCAGGGCAAAATCGCCGTCGCTGTCGTCAGCCAGGCGATGATGAAGGAGCTCGGCGCCGGGGAAGACGACCTCGACGACATCGGCACCCTGATGCGCTGCATCGAAGGGGTGGAGGTTGGTGTCCTCATGAAAGAGACACCAAATGGCCGGATGAAGGTCTCATTCCGCTCCGCGCAGCACGTCAACGTCTCGATGATCGCCCAGACGTTCGGCGGTGGCGGACACCGCCGCGCCTCCGGCTGCCTGATGTATGGCCCCGCAGAGGAGGCGGAGCGGCGGATTGTCGAGGCGGTGGAGCAGTTCTATGCCCGCCTGGAAGCGGGGGAGACACTGTGAGCAACGAAACGCTCAGCGGCATTGTTCTGCTGGACAAAGAAGCCGGAATCTCCTCACAAAAGGCGGTCTTTCAGGTTCGACGCCTGTTTGACGTAAAAAAAGCAGGACATGGCGGCACCCTCGACCCCATGGCCGAAGGCCTGCTCCCGGTGCTGCTCGGCAGCGCCACCAAGCTCAGCGACTACCTGCTCACCGGCGACAAAGGCTACCTCGCCGGCCTTCGCTTCGGTGTGGAGACGGATACGCTGGACACCACCGGCACCGTCCTGTCCACCAGTGACAAACGGCCCACCCGGGAACAGCTGGAACAGGCACTGTCGCTGTTTCGTGGACAGATCACACAGGTTCCGCCGATGTACTCCGCCATCTCGGTGGGCGGGGAGAAGCTGTATAAGCTGGCCCGTCAGGGCATCGAGGTGGAGCGCGAGGCGCGCAGCGTCACCATCCACCGCCTGACCCTGCAGTCATTCGACGGCGATTCCGCCACCCTCGACATCGGCTGCTCCAAGGGAACCTACGTCCGCACCCTGATTGCCGACTTAGGCCGCGCCCTCGGCTGCGGCGCCTGCATGAGCAGCCTGCGCCGCACAGAAGCCGCCGGCTTTCAAATCGAAGGTTCTTTTACGCGATTGGCGTTGGAGCAATTGTCCTCAGAGGGAAGACTTTCCGAGGCTCTGCTGCCGCCGGAAGTGCTGTTCACCGACCTCCCCGCCGTCTCCACCATCGCCTTTTACGATAAGCTGCTCTTCGACGGGCAAAAAGTTTTGCAGAAAAAAACCGGCAGCCGCCTCGCGCCCGGTCAGCTGGCCCGCTGGATCCGCCGCGGGCAGTTCGGCGGACTTGTGCGCGAGACAGAGACAGAACAGGGTTCGGCCGTGCAGGCCGTCTGGCGGCTGTAGCGTGGTTTCAGCCTGTTTTAAGCTGCCGCCCCCGTCTTTCATTGGGATATTTTAGAATTTTCAGCTCTCAACCATCTAAGCCCCACGAGGTGTTTCTATGTCTGATCTGACCCGCCCTTCCGCCGTCTGCCTCGGCAACTTCGACGGCGTCCACCGCGGCCACCGCTTTCTGCTCAGCCAGACCGTGCGCACAGCCGGGGAGCTGGGCCTTGCGCCGCTCTGCTATACCTTTGAACAGCACCCCTCCTCTGTCCTTCGCACAGCGACACCGCTGCTCACCCTGCCGGAAGAGCGCAACACCCTGTTGCGGGAGTGCGGCGTGCAGCCGGTGGTGGATGACTTTTCTAAAATCTGCCACATGGAGCCGGAGGAGTTCTTTGAGGAGGTGCTGCTTCACCGCCTGGGCGCCAAGGCCATCCTCTGCGGCGACAACCACCGCTTCGGCAGAAAAGCCGCCGGCGACACGGCCCTGCTGCGTCGCCTCTGTGAGCGCAGCGGCCTACAGCTGAGCGTGATTTCGCCCCTTTCCGACAACGGTCGGCCAATCAGCTCCTCCTGGCTGCGCGAGTGCATGGAGCGTGGCGACATGGAGACAGCGGCACGGCTGCTGGGGCGGTACCCGAGCATCGAAGGGGAGGTCATCGTCGGACGGCGGCTGGGTCGCGGAATGGGATTTCCCACCATCAATCAACGTCTCTCCCCCCAGCGCGTCAAGCCGCGACGCGGGGTGTACGCAGCGATTTTGTCCATACAAGGAAGACAGTACATGGGCGCCCTCAACATCGGCATCCGGCCCACCATCCCCGGCGAGGAGAGCGCAGAAACCCACATTCTGGATTTTGACGGCGATCTCTACGGTCAGACGATCAAGCTGCAGCTGGTACACCACCTGCGCGACGAGGTGCGGTTCGACAGCGTCGAGGCGCTGAGGGCGCAGGTGCTGGCGGACATTGAGCGCGTCCGCGAGATGGGACGTGCGCTGCTGAACAGCGCGCACTGACGTGGGCGATGTGACTTGATTGTCCTTCACCCAGATACAATCCATGCATCTCCATCAGAGCTGCAATTGGAAATATTTATACACCTTCATCGGGATCAACCGGCGGGAATCACCCGCCGGTTTTTTTACGCCCCGACTCGTCTCAAAATGTTTATATCTTCCATCTGTCAAATCACAACTTATATATCAATATTAAGATCTCATAATCAGTAAACCACTATCAAAAAATTTTTGAAAACCTCTTGACATCCCGACATCTTTGATGTATGATAGTCCCACAATTGAATTGCCGGGAGCTTGCGTGACAGGCTGAGAGGGGGGTGATGCCCCCGACCGTCGACCTGATTTGGATAATGCCAACGGAGGGAACACACGAGGGAGACGCCAGATCGGGCGGCTCCCTTTTTTGCGTTTCGCGCCCGGCGAGCTGAGACAGGAGAGGAATCAATGATCAAGATCAATGGATCGTCTTACGAATGGAAAGAAATCAGCCTATTCTCTGCCCTGGAAACACTGGGCTTCGACCCGGCGCGAATCGCAGTGGAGCGCAACGGCGAGGTCGTCCCCCGTGCGCAATACAAGGACACCATGCTGCGAGACGGCGATGTGCTGGAAGTCGTGCGCTTTGTCGGAGGTGGTTGAATGTCCGGCCCGACGAGACAGGAGCTGCGCGCCGCGCTGGTGGCACGGCAGGGGGAGCGGCGGACAAGGCTGCTGGAAGCGGCGACGGTGGCGGTGTGTGGACTGGGCGGACTGGGGTCCGCCGTGGCGCTGATGCTGGCGCGCAGCGGCGTGGGGCGGCTGCTGCTGTTCGACTTTGACGAAGTAGACATAAGCAATCTCCACCGGCAGCAATATCTCCCCGGTCAGGTGGGGCAAACAAAATTCGACGCGCTTACGCACAACCTGCGTCTGCTTATGCTCGGCACCGAGGTGGGCGGGCAGGCTGTTCGGTTGACAGAAGACAATATCCTCCCCTTGCTCTCCCCGGCGGACGTCGTCATCGAATGTTTTGATGATGCAGACGCCAAGGCCATGCTGGTGGATGCCGTGTTGAGCAAGCTGCCGACGGTGCCGGTGATCGCGGCCTCGGGAATGGCGGGGCTGGGGGACGGGAACGAAATCGTCACCCGTCGGCTGGGGCGAAGGCTGTGGGTCTGTGGGGACGGGGCCAGTGATGTCTCTGATCAAGGGACACTTTACTGCCCCAGGGTGCAGCTGTGCGCGGCGCATCAGGCGTTGACTGCGGTAAGACTGCTCTGCGAGGCGGAGCAGTGACCATAAAATTTTAAGAAAGAGGGAACAACCATGCAAACTGACAAGCTGGTCCTCGGCGGACACGAATTCTCCTCGCGCTTCATTCTCGGCTCCGGGAAGTACTCCCTGGCCCTCATCGAGTCGGCCGTCCGCGACGCGGGCGCCGAGATCATCACCCTCGCCGTGCGGCGGGCCAACACCACCGAGAAGGAGAGTATTCTCGACCACATTCCCGCCGGCGTGACGCTGCTGCCCAACACCTCGGGTGCGCGTACGGCGGACGAAGCGGTGCGCATCGCACGGCTGGCGCGGGAGATGGGCTGCGGCGATTTCGTCAAGGTCGAGATCATGCGCGACAGCAAGTACCTGCTGCCGGACAACGCCGAGACGGTGCGGGCCACCGAAATTCTGGCAGGCGAGGGTTTCGTCGTGCTGCCCTATATGTACCCCGATCTGTACGCCGCTCGCGCACTCGTCGACGCCGGCGCGGCGGCGGTGATGCCGCTGGCGGCCCCGATCGGCTCCAACCGCGGGCTGGCGGCCAAGGAATTTATCCAGATTTTGATCGACGAGATCGACCTGCCCATCATCGTCGACGCCGGCATCGGCCGTCCCTCGCAGGCCTGCGAGGCGATGGAGATGGGCGCGGCGGCCGTGATGGCCAACACCGCGCTGGCCACCGCCGGTGACCTGCCGAAGATGGCCGCGGCCTTCCGTCAGGCGATCGAGGCGGGGCGCAAGGCCTATCTCTCCGGCATCGGACGGGTGCTGCAGCGCGGCGCGGCGGCCAGTGATCCGCTGACCGGCTTCCTGCGTGATTAGTCGCAGATGGAATGGACAAAGGATGGTGTAATATGGAACAGAATATTTATTATGTTGACTCAGAACACCTCTCGCCCGAGGCGCTGCGGCGCAAGCACGAGCTGGAGAACGACCCCTCCTCCCGTGCCGACCCCATGGCCTATCTGCCCGGCATGGAGGTGCTGGATTCGGACATCTGCGAGAAGGTGATGGCCCATTTCAACAGCGTCGACTTCTCGCGCTACACGGCGCGGGACGTGCGGGCGGCGCTGGACGCGGATCGGTGTGGAATTGAAGAATTTAAGGCACTGCTCTCGCCGGCGGCAGAGCCGTTTCTCGAGGAGATGGCGCAGAAGGCCCAGCGGGAGACGAGTAAGCACTTCGGCAACACGGTTTACCTCTTCACACCGCTCTACATCGCCAACTACTGCGACAACTACTGCATCTACTGCGGCTTTAACTGCTATAACCATATCAATCGTATGAAACTCAACATGGAGCAGATCGAGCGCGAGATGAAGGTAATCGCCGACAGCGGCATGGAGGAGATTCTCATTCTCACCGGCGAGTCTCGGC
>JAFQKL010000005.1 GCA_017396965.1 Clostridia bacterium | reverse complement strand
GGTGCAGTTTCACTTGCACCGATTGTCAATTTTGGGCATCCCACATCAATTTCTACCCCAAAGTTAGCAGAATAATTGAATCAACCTTTCTGTGGACTATATAATTCCCCCACCCGCCCCCCTTGCCACCCGGCAGGTTCTGTGGTAAAATCATGCATTATACCACACGGAACCGGCGAATCGTGCCACATCCCCCCACGCCGTCGTTCCGCCGACCCGAAAGGAGGCCTCCCCCATGTCTGAGACAAAGCCCCGCCGCTTCTACGGCTGGATTGTCGTGCTCGGCTGCGCGCTGATGATGGGTACCAGCGTCGGCCTGTTTGTCAACTGCAACGGCGTCTTCGTCAAGCCGGTCTGCGAAGACCTCGGCTTCTCCCGCGGCGCCTTCACCCTCTACTCCACCATCATCAACTTCCTCGGGATGCTGATGCAGCTCTACTACGGCAACCTCTACCGCACGCGGCGCATCCTGCCCATCGCCCGCGTGGCCGCCGTGGTCACCTGCGCCTCGATGGTCGGCTTCTCCTTTGCCAGTAAGCTCTGGCACTTCTATGCCCTCGCCACCATTTTCGGCCTCTCGCAGGTGCCGGTTTCGATGCTCACCATCGCCACCCTGGTCAACAACTGGTTTGTCGACAAAAAGGGCCTCGCTGCCGGACTTGCCTACTGCGGCTCGGGCGTCACCGCCGCCATCATGACGCCGGTGCTCACCGCCGTCGTCGCCGACCACGGCTGGCGCAGCGGCTACCGGCTGCTGGGGGTGCTGGGCTTTGTGCTGCTCTTTGTCGCGGTCTTCCTGCTGCTCAGGGAAAAACCGGCCGACATGGGGCTACTGCCCCTCGGCGTCTCCGCCGACGCCGCCGACGGCTCCGCTGCCGACGCGACCCCCGCGCAGGCCGCCGTCGGCCTCACCCGCGCCGAGGCGCTGAAGACGCCGGTGCTGTACATGATGGTCTTCTCCTTCGCCGTCTTCACCTTCTGCAACATGGGGATGATGAACCACCTCATCTCCTATTTTACCGACATCGGCTACAGCGAGGGCTACGCCTCCACCATTGTCAGCCTGGTGATGACGGTGATGATCGGCGCCAAGATCCTGATGGGCGCCATCTTCGACCGGGTGGGCGCGCTGTGGACGGCGGCGCTGACCGGCTCTTTTCTCGTCTGCTCGCTGCTGATGCTCACCTTTGCCGGGGCGTCGCCGGTGATTCCCTTTGTCTTCGCCTGCTTTTACGGCTTTGGCAGCTCCACCGGCACGGTGCCGCTCAACTTCCTGCTGACCGAGAACTTCGGCAGCCGCGATTTTGCCGCGTTGTACAGCCTGGTCTCGATGATGTCCGGCATCTTCTCCAGCCTCGGGCCCTCGCTGGTGGGGGCGATGTATGACCTTCTCGGCAGCTACAGCCGCATCTGGCCGGGGCTGCTGGCCCTTGTCTGCCTCGCCGCGGTGACGCTGGTGACGGCGACGCTGATGGCCTCCCGCCGCAACTACAACCCGGCGGCGATTCACAAGCGTAAGGGGTGAGGGGGACGCGGGAGACAGGCGGCGGACGGCGGGGATTGGCCGGTGCGCTTTTTGGGGCAGTTGGGATTATTGGCGCAGAGGCTCCGGCGACGCTGTGCGTGGGGAGGAGGCCGATGGTGCGATGTTCCGCCCTGCCGCGCTGATTCAGAGCAAAAGACCCTGCGACGTTCCAACCTCGCAGCGCCCGCCCACCCGTCCGGTCAAGCCTGACGGCCCGCGTCCGCACCCCGGGCGGATGCACTTTCCGCGTCGATTCCGGCGCGGCGTAAACAATGCGGCCCCGCCCATCACGC
>JAFQKL010000289.1 GCA_017396965.1 Clostridia bacterium | reverse complement strand
CGCCTCCCGCGTCCCCACCCCGGGCGGACACCTCTTCCGCGCTGGTTCAGGGAAAAGCTCCTGCCAACGCTCTACCACGTCTACCCGCCCCCGCATCCCCCGTATCCGGCACAAATCCCCCCCCAACAAATCCACCCCCGCGACGCCCGCTCCCACCCGCGCCGCGGCGAGAAAAAAGGAGGTCAATCATCCAAATTGATGGCGACAGTTGGATGCCAATCTTGGCTTCCGTGCTCGGCCTGATGCTCTGCGCCTGCTACTTCGCAGCGTCGGAGACGGCCCTTGCCAGCTCAAACCGGATCCGCATCCGCACCATGGCCGAAGAGGGCAACAAGAGAGCCAAACGGGCAGCGTACCTGCTCGACCACTTTGACGACACCCTCTCCACCCTCTTAGTCGGCAACAATATCACCCACATCGCCTGCGCGTCCCTCACCACCCTGCTTGTCACCAGGGTATGGGGCTCAGGCGCTGTTGCCGTGTCCACGGTTGTCCTTGCGATCGTGGTTTTTTTTGCTGCAGAAATGCTGCCCAAGAGCTATGCCCGCTCCCGCCCCGAAAAGCTGGCGATGACCATCGCCCCCTCACTGCATTTTCTGGGCAAGCTGCTGAAGCCGATATCCTTTGTCTTCTCCGCCATCTCCAAGGGCTTCACCCGCCTGATCGGCGTGCCGGACACCCCTTCGGTGACGGAGGACGAGCTGTACGACATCATCGAGTCGATCGGCGAGGAGAGCGGCATGGAGGAGGAAGCCGCCTCGCTGATCCACTCGGCGCTGGAGTTTGACGACATCACCGTCCAGGAGATCCTCACCCCCCGCAACCGCATGGTCGCCTTAGAGCTTGGCGACAGCTATGAGGAGATCCTCGAGGTGATCAAAAACGGCAAACACTCCCGCCTGCCGGTGTACGACAAAACGCCGGACAGCATCGTGGGCATTCTCGGCATCCGCCGCTTCTTAAAAAGCTACCTCTCCAACGGCGACACCGTCCCCCTCCCCGAGCTGCTCGATCCGCCCTACTTCCTGCCGCGCAAGCGCCGCATCGACGACGCCTTAAGCGAGATGAGCGCCGGCCGGCAGCACATCGCCGTCGTCCGGGATGACTTCGGCGGCACGATGGGCATCGTCACCGTCGAGGATATCTTAGAGGAGCTGGTCGGCGAGATCTGGGACGAGGACGACGAAGCGCCCCCCGCCCCCAAGGAGCCGCCGCAGCCCCCGCAGCCCCCGCAGCAGGACGAACCGCAGTCGTAAACCGCGGACTAATCAAGTAAGGAGTGATATGTCTCCCATGGACAGCTGGCCTACCACTGCCCTATCCCTGGCAGTCCTCATCGGCCTCTCGGCCTTCTTCTCCGGCTCGGAGATCGCCTACGCCTCCGCCAACCGGCTGCGGCTGAAAAAGGCGGCCGAGGAGGGCGGGCTGCGCGCCCGCGTGACCAATTATATTGCAGAAAACTACGATCGCACCCTCTGCACGGTGCTGATCGGCAACAACTTAGTCAACATGGGTGTCTCGTCGCTGGCCACCGTTGTCGCCATCGCCCTGCTGGGCGAGGCGCTCGGCCCCGCCTGGGCGACCGCCCTCTCCACCGTCGCCCTGCTCATCTTCGGCGAGATTACCCCCAAGACGCTGGCCAAGCAGTACTGCGACGGCTTTGCCGGTGTGGTGGCGCTGCCGCTGCGGCTGGTGATGTTCGTCTTTTCGCCGCTGGTGTCGCTGGTGCTGTTTCTGGTCGACCGCATCTCCCGCCTCTGGGGCGGGCAGGACAAGCCGGCCGGTGTCACCGAGGACGATCTTGTGACCTTAATCGAGACGGTTGAGGACGAAGGCGTCATCGACGAGGAGCGCAGCGACCTGCTGCAGTCGGCGATTGAGTTCCGCGAGATCGAGGCGCAGGAGATCACCACCCACCGCGTCGATATGCTGGCGATTGAGGTGGACACCCCCATCGCCGAGGTGGAGCAGATCGCCTTCGCCTCCCCCTATTCGCGCATCCCCGTGTACGACGACAATGTGGACAACATCGTCGGCGTGCTGCAGCTCAACCACCTCTATAAAAAGCTGATCGACGGGCGTGACTTCCCGCTGCGGGAGATCTTAACCCCCGTCTGCTACGTCCCCCAGACCCAGCGTCTGCCGCTGGTGCTGGCGGAGATGAAGCGCAGCAAGCTGCATATGGCGGTGGTGGTGGATGAGTACGGCGGCACCCTCGGCATCCTCACGATGGAGGATGTCTTGGAGCAGCTGGTCGGCGACATCTGGGACGAGACGGACGAGATTGTCGACGAGATCCGCCAGATCGACGAGACGCACTATGAAGCGGTCGGCTCCATGAGCATCTATGACTTCCTCGACGCCATGGAGCTGGATTATAAAGAGTTTGAGGAGGAGTTTGTCACCCTGGGCGGCTGGGTCATCGAGGTGCTCGAGGGCTTCCCGCAGGTGGGCGACAGCTTCCCCTACCGAAACCTCGTCATCACCGTGGCCGAGATGGAGGAGCTGCGGGTCACCCGCATCCTCGTGGAGCGGCTGCCGGTGGAGGAGGAAGAGGAATAGCGGTTTGAGGCCGGGGTCGTACGCCCCCGGCGCGTCGTCCCCGCCCTGCCCGGGCGCGGGGCGACGTGACTTTGGACGTGATTTTGAATGGAGGAACCCATGTCTGAGCCAGTGTTTCTGCCCTCCCCGGAGCGGCAGGAGGAATTGATCCGGCAGGCCACCGACGCGCTGACGGCGCTGGGTCTGCCCTTTGAGCTGATGCGCCACCCGCTGGTCAACACCATCGAGGAGATGGAGGCCCTTGGCCTTTGGAACGACGGGGAGGTCATCAAGAACCTCTTTTTGCGCGACGCCACCGGCAAGCGCCATTTTCTCGTGCTGCTGCCCCACGACAAGCCCGGCGACCTCAAGGCGCTCAGGGCCGTGCTGGGCAGCTCGCGGCTGTCTTTCGGCTCGGCGGAGCGGCTGATGGATCGGCTGGGGCTGACCCCCGGCTCGGTGTCGGCCCTCGGCCTGCTCAACGACCCCGACGCGACGGTGGAGGTCCTGGCCGACCGCGCACTGCTGGGAGCGTCGCGGCTGGCGCTGCATCCGCTGATCAACACGGCGACGGTGTGGCTGTCGCCGGCGGATTTTGAGGCGTTTCTCAAGGCGCAGCCGCACGAGGTGCGGTGGGCGGAGCTTTGATGCTGTCTTAGGGTGTGTGTGATGTGGGGTGACGAAGGGGAGAGGAAGAGGAGGAAAGCCGTCTGCGGACGGTTTTCTTGATTGGACCGGGGAGTTTCGCCGCCTGCGGCGGCGGTTGGGGCGGACGGGGCTTGTGCGTTTTGGGGGAGGTTTTTCTGAAACCAACGCGCCAAGCCCGCCCGTCGCACCCCTCCGGCTCCCTCTTTGAGGGAGCTGTCAGCCGCAGGCTGACTGAGGGAGTTCGCGCAGGCTTCGCCCGCCCCGCAGCGCCCGAACACAACCCGCCACCCCGCCCGTCGCACCCCTCCGGCTCCCTCTCCGAGGGAGCTGTCAGCCCCAGGCT
>JAFQKL010000288.1 GCA_017396965.1 Clostridia bacterium | reverse complement strand
TGGTGGACGTTGTATTCCAGGGAGAGGTACATCTCAACCTCCTCGATCGGCGCGCCGACGTCGGTGAGCTTCTGCCAGTCCTCTTTGGCGACAGACTTGTTGTTCAGCCCGTAGAAGAACCCCTCATCCACCATAAAGTGGGCCTCCTGCAGCGGCAGGTCGCTGCGGTCGAAGAGGAAGGTATCGGGGTCGCTCATGTCCACCCGGCAGAGGTGGTAGCCGTCTTCCGAAAGGTCGGTGAAGTAGAGGTGGCTGCCGACCAGCACCGGGTTGTAGGCGGGCATATAGGTGATGTTGGTCTCCACGCCGTGGGTGGTGTTGTAGAGGTGGAGGGACTCGTCGTCGGCGTCATCCTGAAACACCAGCCAGTCAGAGCAGATGAAGTAGGGGTAGTAGATCTCCTTGTCCACCACGGTGACAAGCCCCTTCCCCTCGAGGTCGGTGGAGACAAAGTGGTAGTCGGCATTGGTGAACCAGAGGCGACCCTCGTGGAGCTGCAGGTAGTCGCAGGGGCCTTCATACAGCACCTCGCGGCCGGAGCCGTCGGTCTTGACGCGGCAGATGCGCTCGTAGTTCTGGATGTAGTAGAGGGTATCGCCGTCTTTGCAGAGGTAGCAGGCGAGGCCGCCGCCGTCCAGCAGGGCGGACTCCTCAAACTCGGGGAAGTCGCCCTTCATGCGGAAGGGCATCGCGGCCAGGCCGCCGCTCAGCGAGGCGGAGTGGGTGAGGCCGTAGAGGACGTTGTCCTCCACCAGATACTGACCGAAGGCCATGAAGCTGCTCATGGCGCAGGTCTCGGCGTCGGTGAAGGTCGGGCGATAGGTCACCCAGGCGTTCTGGTCGAAGATGGCGGGGCGCTGCTCCTGCTGCTTTAAGACGAAGGAGCCGTCCGCAAGGGTGAGGGTGAGGGTCGCGTCGGCGGCGACACCCGTCACCTGCTCGCCGGCAAAGTCGATCGAGAGGGCGTCCGGCGTGCCGGTGTAGCTGCCTTTGAGGAAGTCCTCAAAGAGGACGGCGTCGAAGCTGCCGTCTTCGGTGAAGGCCATCGAGAGAATTGACTCTGCCGGGCCGAAGATGCCGGTCATGTCCTCGCCGGAGAACTCGGTCCCCTCCATCACCATGCTCTCCACCACCCAGTATCCGTCGGTGAGGCCCTTCTCCTTCGGGGTCTCGCCGCCGCTGCTGCAGGCGGTCAGGGTGCAGAGGGTGAGGGCCAGGATCAGGGTCAGGCTCAACAGTCGTTTCATGTTCATTCCTCCTTGTGTTCTGTCTGATTCCATTGGAACCGGGGCGGAGGGACGTCGCCCCTCCGCTTCTCATTATACCGATTTCTCCGCATTTGTACCCTACCCAAACCGCCAAAAGGTAGGGACGGACATCCCTTTTTTTCGGATTCTCACCCCTTTTCCCCCAAAATGCCCCCCTTTTGACTGCCGCGCCCGGCGCTTTCCCTGCGCCGGGCGGTTGACTTTTCTCTGCCAAAAGGGTATACTGAAAGAGGTCTGTTCTGCTCTGCCCGGGCAGCAGACCGGATGGCCGGGTGTAGCGCAGCTGGTAGCGCGCTTGCTTTGGGAGCAAGATGCCGTGGGTTCAAGTCCCGCCACTCGGACCAAACAGGTCGATTGTTTTGATGCGAAGGTATCCAAACAATCGGCCTGTTTTCTTTGATCGTTGTTCCATCTCCCCCCGGTCAAACATAAAACTGCCGGACAGGGACATCTGCCATCGGCCTGCCGGATGCGCCGGTGCACCATGAAACACACCCCATTCCCGGGATTCCCCCTTGTCACAGGCGGCGCTTTTTTGTATAATTTTAATATGAGGTTTTTCCACCCAACCCCGGCGCGCAGGCGGTTGACCGCCCCGTGTCCGGCGCAACATGACAGGGGCAGGCCGGTTTTGCCGCGCAAAAGCGGCGGCGGGCGCTGCCCGGAATCTGAGATGATCAACGCAGACAGTTCGATGCAACTGCTGTCCAAAGGAGGTACTTTTGATGTCCACCAACCAATCGCCTTCCCGTGCCGTGCTCATCGTGCTTGACTCCGTGGGCATCGGTGCGCTGCCGGACGCCGCGCAGTACGGTGATGCCGGCAGCAACACGCTTTCCCATGTGCTGGCGGCAGCCCCTGTCGCCCTGCCGAATCTGACGGCGATGGGACTGGGCCTGATCGAAGGGGTGCAGGGCCTGCCCCATGTTGAGGCGCCCACCGCTTCCTACGGGCGGATGGCCGAGTTCTCCGCCGGCAAGGACACCACCACCGGCCACTGGGAGCTGGCCGGGCTGAC
>JAFQKL010000287.1 GCA_017396965.1 Clostridia bacterium | reverse complement strand
GCACTGACCAGCACCGCGAAGCCCGCGAGCTCGGGACGGCCGGCGGCGTTGGCAGCGCTCTGCATCATAACGGTGGCGATGGTACCGCCCGAGATGGGGGCGGAGGCGATCAGGGAGTACTCACGGCCGAAGAGGACCGGGCCGACGGTGAAGGCGATGATGCCGATGCCGACCAGGCCGGCACAGGCGATGAGCACCGTTCTCCACTCCTGGAGCAGGTTGTCGAGATCAATGATGGTGCCCATGTTCACGAGCAGCAGGCCGACGCCAAAGTTGCCGGTGGCGGCGACGAGGCCCGGCTTGGTGGTGACATCGGCGGGGAGGATGCCGGTCCAGAAGAGGGCCAGGAAGATCAGGCAGGAGAAGAGCATGGACGAGACCCAGCCCTTGGTCATATCGGAGAGAACTTCGCCGACGAAGAAGATCACGGCGCAGATGGCAAAACAGGTTACCGGATTCCAGAAATCAACAGACATATCGTACACTCTTTTCCGGGGGTTGTCTCAGCCAAAAAGCGAGAGCCCCCTAAATTTTGTTTTTCGAAACACATCCATCAGGTGCATACCCCTTGGTAATTCGCAAGGGGCGTCGGTAAGAAGGGGCGCTGAAGCCGGGTACAGAAAATCGTACAAAACCGCTAATGTCGCTTAGCAAGGGGAATCACCTCCTGAGATGTTACAGAGTGTTGTGGGGATGGGGTACACACGCTTTGATGTGCTGATTCGATGAATGGATGGCGGGATGCTGCGCGTTGAGTTTTGCTTATTATCATACAACTTGCCCAAAAAGTCAAGACGGTTTTGACAATTTCATCAAAAAAGCCAGTGTCTTTCTGGCGCAGACGTCCGTTTTCGTCCAAAATCCACAACGCCTTTTTCTTCCTTGTATGACGGCTCAAAACGCGGTCAGACAAGCAGACGACCCAAGACGTCGCCCCCCTGCTTTTCCCCTCCTCCCGCCACTTTTTTTGCCCCGCCGCTTGTCACCGCCCCTGCCGGTACGGTATACTGTAGGGAAAGGCCCACCCCGCCGTCTTCGCCCCGCGCAGTTCTCCCCGGTATGGGGCAGCGGCGGCCCCTCAATACACCGATCAAGATTTTGTCAGGAGGTACAAGCCGTGCGTCATCTCATCGACTTCGACCAGATGTCCCTCTCCGAGTGGGACTCCCTCTACCGTTTGGCGGAGGACATCATGAACCGTCCCGCCGCCTATCAGGACAGCTGCCGCGGCAAGCTGGTCGCCACCCTGTTCTACGAACCCTCCACCCGCACCCAGTTCTCCTTCCAGGCCGCCGCCATGCGTCTGGGGGCGCAGGTGATCGGCTTCTCGGGGGCGGGCGGCTCCTCGGTGGCCAAGGGGGAGAATTTAAAGGACACCATCCGCACCGTGGCCGGCTATGTCGATGCCATTGTCATGCGTCACCCGAGCGAGGGCGCGGCGCTAGCGGCCTCGCTTGCGAGCGAGGTGCCGGTGGTCAACGCCGGCGACGGCGGCCATCTCCACCCCACCCAGACCTTAACCGACCTCACCACCCTCATGAAGGAGCGCGGCACCCTCGAGGGGCTGACGGTCGGCATCTGCGGCGACCTGAAAAACGGCCGCACCGTCCATTCGCTGCTCAAGGCGCTGGTGCGTTTCCCAAACAACCGCTTTGTGCTGATCTCCACCGCCAACCTGCGCATCCCCGCCTATGTGCGCGAGGTGCTGGAGGCGGCCGGCGCGCCCTTTGAGGAGGTGACCGACCTCGCCGCCGTCATGGATCGGCTTGACGTGCTGTACATGACCCGCATCCAGCGCGAACGCTTTGAGAGCGAGGAGGCCTACAAGAAGGAGGCCGGCATCTATGTTCTCGACAAGCGCAAGCTCGACCTCGGCAAGCGCGATCTGCTGGTGCTGCACCCCCTGCCCAAGGTGGACGAGATCACCCACGAGGCCGACGCCGACCCCCGCTGCCGCTACTTTGAGCAGGCCCGCTACGGGATGTTCATCCGCATGGCGCTGCTGCACACCCTGATGCTGCAGGGCCGCGCCGCCCCCGCCGAGGCCGGCGGCGAGGTCGGCGGAAGCTGCCGGAACCCCCGCTGCATCACCGCCACCGAGGACTGGCTCGACGCCCGCCGCATCGGCGACCGCTGCCTCTACTGCGAAAAGGAGCTCGCCCTTTGAGCGCCCCGCGTCTGACGCTGCAAAAGGGCCGCGAACGCGGGCTGCGCGGGGGGTGCGGCACCGTTTACGCCGGCGATGTCGCCAAAATGGAGGGCGACCTCCTCCCCGGCGCCGTGGCCGACGTGGTGACCGCCACCGGCCGCTTTGTCGGCCGCGGGCTGCTCAGTCCCCGCTCCAAGATGCTGCTGCGGCTGCTGACCGACAAGGAGGAGCCGGTGGACGCGGGCTTTTTCGCCCGCCGTCTTGAGGCGGCTCTTGACTACCGCCGTCTGCGCGGTCTGGCTGGCGGGGCGGAGGACTGCTGCCGCCTCGTCTTCGGCGACGCCGACCGCCTGCCCGGGCTGACGGTGGACCGCTTCGGCCCGGTTTTGAGCATCCAGACCCTCACCGCCGGCATGGACGCCCGCAAGGAGCTGCTCTGCGATCTGCTGGAGCAGCTGCTGCACCCCGTCGCCATCTATGAGCGAAACGACGTCAAGGTGCGGCAGAAGGAGGGGCTGCCGCCGGTCAAGGGCCTGCTGCGGGGGGCGCTGCCGCGTCCGCTGCTGGTACGGGAGAACGGTTTGCTGGTGGAGGTGGATGTGGAGGGCGGTCAGAAGACCGGCTCCTACCTCGACCAGCGCGAAAATCACGCCGCCCTCGCCCCTTATGTCGCCGGTAAGCGGGTGCTGGACGCCTGCTGCTGCACCGGCGGCTTCGGCCTGCACGCCGCCTTCTACGGCGCCGCCTCCGTCACCCTCTGCGACATCTCGCAGACGGCGCTCGATCAGGCAAGGGAGAATTTCTCCCGAAACGGTTTACTGAACGAGGGAATTACCTTTATAAAGGAAGATATCTTCGATCTGCTCCCCCGCCTGGGGCGGGAGGGGGCGGAGTTTGACGTCGTCATCCTCGACCCGCCCGCCTTCTGCAAGAACAAGTCCGCCCTCGCGGGGGCGTGGCGGGGGTACAAGGAGATCAACCTGCGAGCGATGGCCCTGCTGCCCGCGGGGGGCATCCTCGTCACCAACTCCTGCTCGCAGCACATGACACCGCCGCTCTTCCTCGAGATGCTGCGCGAAGCGGCGGCAGACGCGGGGCGGGAGTTCCGGCTGGTGGAGCAGCGGTTCCAAAGCGGCGACCACCCGGTGCTGCTTTCGGAGGAGCAGTCGCTTTATTTGAAGTGTTTTGTGCTGCAGGCGCTGTGAGTCCTCGCCCTGAAATAGAGGAGGTGTTGTTTTTCCATGAAGCTGCCCATGTCAAAAATCCTTCAGATTATTGAAGAAATCCTGATCATCATCGGAAAAAACATTCCACTTTCAGAGGCTATTACAGGCACGGCAAAAAAGCATACACTCCCGGTAGACACGGTTTGGGATCTTTGGAACCGCTATGGAAAGTGAAGGTGTGATTTGAAACGAATCTTGTCTTTTGTTTTGCTGTTCCTGCTTCTGTTCACAGCCTGCTCTGAGCAACCCGCTGTTCAACGGGACGGGATCTCCTACGTCATAGACGAGGATGCCGGCACCATCTCAGACGGCACCCACACCTATCTCTACACCTTTTCCGGCACCGCTACCGACTGCACGTTTGAAGTCCGCTATCCCGACGGTTCCTCTTACTGGTGGCAGCAGCGGGATCACAACGGCTTTGGCGGCTGGAGTGATGATTATCACGCCAACCGTTATGTGGACGGCAACATTTTGTTTGAGGTGGTACAGGAAACCGCACCGCAGAAGCGCGCCCCGCGCAATTGGATCGTCATTGTGCTTTTCCTGGCGCTCGGTGGCTTTCACTTGTTCAAGCCGTTTCAGGCATGGCAGCTCGGCTGGGGCTGGCGATTCAAAAACGCAGAGCCTTCCGATGCTGCAATCACCTGGAACCGGGTGCTTGGCCTTTTGATGCTGCTGCTCGGCCTCTGGCTGCTGCTCTTTTAAGACAGCAGACGGCCCCCCGTCCCCCCATTCTTCTCCCATCCGATTTTACACCCACGAAACTTCCCCTCGTCCGCATACGGCGAAGGGAAGTTTCTTCATTCTCCATATCATGTCGATAAAAATATACTGCCTTTCCATGCTTTCATAAGAAATTTCAAAGCACGTCCCATTCTTTCTCTTTGCATCATAAGGCCGCGTCGGCATCCTCCCTGCACACCCCGCCCCCGGCTCGGCCTTACTGATCTCATCCAAAAGGTTCAACGGAAGGAGCACACACTATGTCCAAGCGCATCAAACTCACCGGTAAATTCGTCATCGGTCACGACGGCAACAGCCATGTCGTCTATGAGGACGGCTGCGTCGTCTATCAGGGCGACGAGATCCTCTTTGTCGGCCACGACTACTCTGGCCCTGTTGACGAGGTCTGGGATACCGGCAAATCCATCGTCAGCCCCGGCTTCATCGACCTGGAGGCCGATGTGGACACCGACCACGCCAACTTCGACCCCGTGCTGTGGGGCCGGGTCCCCCGCCCCGAGGCCACCTTCCAGCCGGGGCCGAAATTCCGCACCGTCGATCCCTATACCGACGAGGACTTCTCCGTTCGTCAGAAATACTCCATGGCCCAGCTGATCATGAACGGCATCACCACCGCCATGCCCATCTGCGGCGAACAGTTCCACGGCTGGGCGCAGACCTACCACGAGTTCGAGATTATGGCCGAAAGCGTCAAAGAGATGGGCATCCGCGCCGACCTCGGCCCCAGCTTCAAGTCCTGCGGCATCCGCGGCGGCCAGGTGGACGAGGTGCGTGAAAAGCAGAGCTTTGAAGATGCCCTGCGCTACTTCAAGGAGTACGACGGCACAGCCGGCGGCATGATCCGCGGCTTTATCAACCCCTGTCAGATCGCCATCACCCGGCCGGAGATCCTGCGCAGGGCCAAGGACTTCGCCGTGGAGGTCAACGCCCCCATGCGCCTGCACGCCTGCGAGGAGGACGTGGAGTGGAAGTTCATGCTCCCCAAACACGGCAAGACCACCATTGATTTCTTTGACGAGTGGGGCCTGCTCTGTCCCCAGCTGCTGATCCCCCACGCCATCACCCTCAAGGACAGCGACATCCGCCGCCTGGCCGAGCATCGGATGACCGTGATCCACACCCCCATCGCCGAGATCAACTACGGCGCCGGCCTCAACAGCTTCTCCAAGTATCAGACCATGGGCATCAACATGAGCCTCGGCACCGACGCCCAGCCCGTTGACATGATCCAGAATATGCGTCTGGCCTGGGACATCGACCGCTTCTGCGAGTGGCACTCCCTCGCCTGCCGCTACAACGAGGACGACACCATCACCGACCTGATGGCCGACCAGCCCGACTGGCCCAAGACCACCGCTGCCGACTACTTCAACGCCGCCACCGTCAACGGCGCCAAGGCCCTCGGCCGTGACGATCTGGGCAAGCTGGCCCCCGGCGCCCGGGCCGACATCGTTGTGGTGGATCTCGACGACCTGCGCGTCGGCCCCTACGAGGATCCGATCCGCACCCTGGTTGTCAGCTGCGTGGGCAACAACGTCCGCCACACCATCATCGGCGGCGTGACCCGCATGAAGGACTGGAAGCTGGTCGGCGTGGACGAGGAGAAGCTGCGCCGGGATGCCCAGCGGGTCTATGAGAAGTATCTCAGCCTCTTTGGCGAATACGACGCGCTCGGCCGCGGCATCGACCAGCTCTGCCCGCCCTCCTTCCCCATCCTCAAGCGATAACCGCGCCGAACGAACCGCACGCCTTCCCCCGGATGTCCCCGGCATCCGGGGGGGCTTTTTTCTTTCCCACCCAAGACATTCCAGACGGAAAAGCCCCCCTTTCTCCGCTTGACAAACCCTTTGTTTTGGCCTACACTAAGAAAAGGGAGCTTTGCGCTCCCACCGTCTTTTTACTCCCTTTTTCTTTTGCTTTCATCAACAGGAGGTGACGAAATGGACGCAGGCAGTTGCAACGGCAAACCAGGAGGCGGGCCCGAACCGTGCGGGCGGCGGCTGACTGCGACCGCCGTGCCCTCTTAAATCCGGGCTTTGCCCCCCGTGTTGCCTTGTTTCTCCCTGTAAAACGTGCGTTGGACACGGACAAACAAAAGGAGGAATGAGCATCATGAAGGAAACCATGTTTCGCGAGGCGCTGGTCTCGCTGCTGGAAGAAAAAAAGTATGCCACGTTAAGGGATATTCTGGTCACCCTCAACCCCGCAGACATCGCCGGTCTCTTTGCCGAGCTGCCCGAGCGCCGTCTGCCGCTGCTCTTTCGGCTGCTGCCCAAGGAGCTGGCGGCAGAGACCGTTGTGGAGATGGAGCCCGAGCAGCAGGAGCTGCTGATCCAGGGCTTTTCAGACAGTGAGCTCAAAGAGGTGATCGACGAGCTCTACCTCGACGACGCGGTGGACTTAATCGAAGAGATGCCCGCCAACGTCGTCCGCCGCATCCTCGGCAGCGCCGACCCCGACACCCGCAAGATGATCAACGAGCTGCTCAAATACCCCGAGGACAGCGCCGGCAGCCTGATGACGGTGGAGTATGTCTCCCTGCGCCCCACCGTGACGGTGGAGCAGGCCATCCGCCAGATCCGCCGTACCGGCATTGACAAGGAGACGGTCTACACCTGCTACGTCATCGGCGACGACCGCAGGCTCTTAGGCTTTGTCTCGGTGCGGACCCTGCTGGTGTCGGAGGAGGAGACGCCGATTGAGGAGGTCATGGAGACCAACGTCATCTATGTCCACACGAGCGAGGACAAGGAGGAGGTCGCCAACCTGATCCGCAGGTACGACTTCATCGCCCTGCCGGTGGTGGACGAGGAACAGCGGCTGGTCGGCATCGTCACAGTCGATGACGCGCTCGACGTCATGCAGGAGGAGTTCACCGAAGACCTCGAGCGCATCGCCGCCATCACCCCCACCGACAAGCCCTATCTGCGCATGGGGGTGCTGGAGCTTTACAAATCGCGCATCCTCTGGCTGCTGCTGCTGATGATCTCCGCCACCTTCACGGGGACGATCATCACCTCCTTTGAATCCGCCCTCGCCGCCCAGGTGGCGCTGGCCTCCTTCATCCCCATGCTGATGAACACCGGCGGCAACTGCGGCAGCCAGACCTCGGTGACCGTCATCCGCGGCCTCTCGCTGGGGGAGATCGACTTTGCCGATCTGCCGCGGGTGCTGTGGAAGGAGGCGCGGGTGTCGCTGCTCTGCGGCGTGACGCTGGCGGCGGCGAGCTTTTTGAAGCTGCTGCTGTTTGACAAGGTGGGGATGGCGATTGCGGGGGTGATTTGTGTCACCCTGTTTGCCACCGTCATCTGCGCCAAGCTGGTGGGCTGCGTGCTGCCGATCCTCTCCAAAAAGCTGGGGCTGGATCCGGCGGTGATGTCGAATCCGTTTATCACAACCATTGTCGACGCCGTGTCGCTGATCATCTATTTTCAGGTGGCGACCAAGGCGCTGGGGTTATAAGGATCGTTTTGTGAATCGACCTGTCCGCGCAGCGGGCGGGTCGTTTTTTGTCTTTGGTAGATGGACACAGAGGGACGGCTCTCCGGTCGAAGGGCGGTGGAATCCGCGCAGAAGGTGCGGCCGG
>JAFQKL010000286.1 GCA_017396965.1 Clostridia bacterium | reverse complement strand
AGCCTGGGGCTTTTGCTATAATAAAATCGTGGAAGCCCGAGACGGCTGCCACGATACAGTGTAAAATTACAGCGAATCGAGGATTGGACCCTCAACCCGCAGTGAGTCGTCTGTTTGCGGCAGACGGCTCACTTTTCCTTTCTGACGGAAACGATGTACACATACACCGCGAAGACCAGCCCCGCGATGCTGCACAGGTCGCCGAGAAATGATAAAGCTTCCATGTACCAACCTCCCTTCGGCAATTTCTTCCCGCGGGAGCTGATCCATCGACCTCCTTCCCGCTCACGCGGGAGTTGAGGCAGCCGTCTTTTTTACCGTCACCGTCCGTACCAAGACGGGCGGCGGACTTCCACTTATCTTTAAGAATATCACAAACTTCAACAGGACGCAACAGGATGGAACAAGAAAACACGCCGGACAAGCCCGCGGGCCGTCCGGCGTTTTCCTGTTTCATCACAACACGCGCAAACCTGCGGCAAAACGCCGCACAAGGAGTCCGTGTCGGCATTTCAGCCTGAACCCCTTACGCAAACTCCTCCTTGACCGAGCGCAGGAACAGATTGGTCAGCTCCTGCTTGGGGTCCGCCCCCTCATGGACAATGCGCAGCAGCGCCTGCGAGATGGGCAGCTCCACCCCCAGCCGCTCGCCGAGGGCCACCATCGCCTTGACGGTGTACACCCCCTCGGCCAGCTTGTCGAAGGGCTCGCCCCTGACAAAGCGTTCGCCGAAGGTGCGGTTGTTGGAGAATTTGGAGAACAGCGTCGCCTCGTAGTCCCCTAAGTGACACAGCCCGTAGGCCGACAGCTCGTTGCCGCCCAGCGCCGCGATCAGCCGCGCCACCTCGCGGGCGCCTCTGGCCATCAGCGCCCCCTTGAGGCTCTCGTAGCCGAAGCCGTCCAGCATCCCGGCGGCGAGGCCGATGACGTTCTTGGCGGCGGCCCCCGTCTCGGTGCCGATGAGGTCGTTGCCGAGATACAGCCGAATCAGGTCGCTGCCCAGCGTCTCCACCACAAAGCGGGTGAGGGCGGGGTCGTCGCTGTCCACCACCTGGGCGCCGGGGATGCCGGCGGTGTAGCTCTGCACATGGCCGGGGCCGGCCAGCACCGCCACCCCCACCGGCTGGGTGATGCTCTCGCGCATCACCACCGACAGCCGCTTGCCGCTCTCCTCCTCCAGCCCCTTCATGCAGAGCAGGAAGCTCTTGCCGGTCAGGTCCAGCTCATCGAGCTGACGGGCAAAGCCGCGCAGCGCCTGCGAGGAGATGGAGATGATGATCAGGTCGGCGTGGGCGACGGCCTGCTCCAAGTCGGTGGTCAGGGCGATGCTCTCCGGCAGGGTGAGGTAGGAGTTCTTGCGGGTAGCGATCAGCTCCTCGATGTCGGGCACGCCGGCGCGGCCCCACACCAGGACGTCGTGGCCGATGCGGTCGGCGTACCAGGCCTGAAACGAGCCCCAGCGGCCGCAGCCTAAAACGGTAATCTTCATAGCGGATCCTCCTTGCGTTTGGGTCCTTGTCTTTTGTAGTTACAGCAGCGGCGGGGTGGGGTCGTTCTTGGGCGGACGGCCGCGGCGGGGCTTCTCCTCCCGCTTCGGCTTTTCCACCTTGCCCTCCGCCAGACGCTGCAGGGCTTCGCCGGTCATGCGCTGGTTGGTCCACTCGTCCATGGGGATGGCGCCCAGCGCGTGGTAGAATTCAAGGGAGTTGGTATTCCAGTCCAGACAGGTCCACTCCATGCGCTTACAGCCGCGCTCCACCGCCTCTTTGGCCAGGTGGGAGAGCAGCGCCGTGCCGATGCCGCGGCCGCGCATTTCGGGGACGACGAAAAGGTCCTCCAGGTAGAGGCCGGGCCGTCCGATAAAGGTGGAGAAGTTGAAGAAATAGATGGCAAACCCCACCGGCATCCCCTGCAGCTCGGCGACAACCGCCCGCGCGGCGTGCTGTACAAACAGCGAGTCATACAGGGTTTCGCGGGTGGCCTCCACCTGGTCCTCCAGCTTTTCATAGGCTGCCAGACGCTTGATGAAGCTGAGCAGCAGGTCGGTGTCTTTGCCGGTGGCCTCTCGGATGATGCAGCCGGCTACCTTGGTCGCGGTCATAGATGATCTCCTTTGTTGATTGTTGCAGTTTGGACGGGGGATGTGCATCCCCGTAAGACAAATGTATCTCAAAACTGCGGCTTCGTCAAGGGGTTTGCGTAATTTCCCGCTTCCGGCACGACATTTTTGTGAAGAAGAGCAAAAAATCAAAGTCCCTCAAGCGGCACTTGAGGGACTTTTTGCAAGAATTCAGCCGATGCTGCCGACGAAATAGAGCGCGATGGTGGCGAGGATGAAGGCGATGCCCACGATGGTGGTGTTCTTTCTCATCTTGGCCTCGGGGGTGTTGGCGGCGTTTTTGCCGAAAATGGTCTCGGCGCCGCCGGCGATGGCGCCCAGCCCGCGCTCGTTGCCCTCCTGCATCATGACCAGCGCGATGACGCCCAGCGCCAGCGCCATCTGAATGACACCGACAATGATCGAAACAGTACTCACGGTGATTGTCCTCCTGTGTGTATAATATAAGGTTTGTTTTTGTTCTTGTACCACGCCTGCGCGCGGGTTTAAGTATTATATCATGTTTTTCGGGAAATTGCAAGATGGGTGAGGGGGATTTTTTGGGGGTTTGGGCGGTTCGGCGGGGGCGGGCTTTCGCAGGACGGCTTTTCTGTGCGGGGGGAGTTTCGTTGCCTGCGGGCGGCGGGGAGGGGAGGCGGAGGAAAACCGTCTGCGGACGGTTTTCTTTGATT
>JAFQKL010000028.1 GCA_017396965.1 Clostridia bacterium | reverse complement strand
CGGCGCGGCTGGCGCAGCGGATGCTGCGTCTGCGCCGCTCTCTGCGGGACGTGCTGACTGCGAAAGGAGTGGTTTTGTGAACCGGGAAATCCTGTATGACGCCATCACCGAGCTGGACGACCGCCTGGTGGAGGAGGCGGGGACATATCGCTTTGCAAAGAAGCCGAAGGGACTGCTGCGCTTTGCCGCCCTCGCCGCGGCGCTGGTGCTGACGGTGGGGGTGTTTCGCCTGCTGCCGTTTGTCGGCTTTGGCGGCAGTGCCGGAGGGGGCGGCGACACCGAAGGCGGGGCCGGGGTGATGGATGAGGAGAACGCGCTGCTCTATATGTCCTACGCCGGTCCGGTGCTGCCGCTCTCGGCAGAGGAGGAGGTGCCGCTGGGGGTGGAGCGGGCGCTGAACTTTGACTTTTCGCCCTACCGCCCTGACGCTGATCGCGGCCGCTCCCGCGGCGAGGCGATTGTCACCGACACCTACACCTTAATCAACCGCACCAACTTCGACCGCACGGTGACGCTGCTCTACCCCTTCGCCGCCGCCATGACCGACCCCGCCACCACCCTGCCGACCCTGACGGCAGACGGCGTGCCGATGGAGGCAGAATGGGTTTCCGGCCCTTACAGCGGTGGCTTTGTGGACACCAGCGGCAACCCGGAGGGGGAGGCGCTGAACCTGCGCGAGCTGTCCGGCTGGGAGGCCTACCGCGCCCTGCTTGCGGACGGCAGCTACCGCGCCACCGCCTTTTCGGATACTCCGGTGCTGGATCAGCCGGTGACGGTCTACCGGGTGTACGACATCACCGCCCCCGAGGCAGACGATGACACCATGCCCAACCCCACCCTCAACATGGTCTTTTCGATGGACTACAGCAAGACCGGCGTTCTCTCCTACGGCTGCAACGGCGGCAGCATCAACAGCGCCGTCTCCCAGATGCAGCGCCACATCGGCGGTCTGGGCGGGCCGCGGGGGAAGGAGGCCGAGCTGCTGCTGATCGTGACCGGCGATGACATCGGCCCGTACACCCTGCAGGGCTACCGCAACGGCGGCTGCAAGGCGGGGGAGGAGATCGAGATCGGCTACCGCATCGAGCGCAGCGAAACGACGCTGGGCGAGGCCCTGTCGGCGCTGTTTACGCGGCTGCGGGAGAAGCAGGCCGGGCCGTTTTCGGCGCGCGACGAGCAAACGCTGCGCGACGTGGCCGGGGAGGCGCTGATCGACCACCTGATGCTGACGACGTTGACCGAGTTCATGCTGCCGGACGACGGCTCGCCGATTGCCCGCTATCAGTTCGGGATGCTGGAAGATGTGCTGTGGGAGAGCATGAGTATGCAGCGCGTCCACTATCTGCGCTTTGCGGTGACGGTGCCGGCCGGGCAGTCGGTGACGGTTTCGGCCGAGATGGTCAAGGAATCCAGCTTTGATTTTTACGACGGCGGCCGGGGGAATCTTGATCGAAACGGCTACGGCGTGATGACCCGGGTGGACTCCCCGCTCACCTTTACCGGGCTGACCGCCTCCGTCTCGGGCCTTGACCACGTGGTGCTGCTCGGCTCCAACATGGGCTTTGATTTTGAGGCCGGGGTGACGGAGGTGACGCTGGATCCCGCTACGGAGCATTACTGGATCGAAGTGGCGTTTCGCCGGGACGAGGAGTGAGTTGCCCGTCCTTGCCGGATTGACCTTGCAAAAAGAGCGGCCGCCGCAGGGCGGCCGCTCGTTTTGGGATGGGCGGGCGGGCAGACTTTGCGCTGTGGGTGCTGCGCGGTGCGTCGGACAGGACAAGCTATGCCGCGTCCCCCTTCCCCGCAGACGGCGGCAAAACAGACCAGGCGGGCCTTGCGGCCCGCCTGTCCCTGTTTCATCTGCCTGAACAGAAAATCCTTCGACAACCTTTTGAAACTCTTTTGAAAACCTTCTGGAATTCTTCTGAATCTCTTCCGGGAGCGCATCCTTCCAGCGGCGGCTTCCCTTCCAGCGGGAGGTTACCCTTCCAGCTCCACCCACTCGCCGGTCTCCTGATCGAGCAGGAAGATCACCTCATCCTCGCCCATGGCGAAAAAGTCCCCGGTGGTTTCGTCGTAGAGATACATCACCATCTCCACCTCGTCGACAATCGTCCACAGGCCGTCCTCATCGGGGCCTTCCCAGTCAGAGAGCGTCCAGCTCTCGTCGAGCAGGCTCCACCAGGGGAACTCCTCGCCGGAAGACGCGTCCTCCTCGGACTCCTCTCCCTCGATGATGCTGGTGGTGATGTCCTCCCCTTCCACCTCAAAGCAGACCAGGTCGCCGGGGAAGATCGACTCGTTGCGGGAGTCCACCAGCTCGAACATCATCATGAACATTCCGTCGCCCATGTCCACCTCGTAGAACTCGGTCTCCTCGGTGACGGAGAAGGTGTCGATGGGGACGAACTCAAAGTCGCTGTCGTCCGAGAGGATCGAGGCGTAGTGCAGGGTGGTGATCTCGTCGCCCACCTCGAGCTGACGCAGGTTCTTGTCCGCCATGCCGGTGTCGTCATCGAGGCCGCGGCGGGCGCCCATGATGTAGTAGCACTCGTCCACAAAGTCATAGACCACGCGCAGCTTGTACTCCTCGTCGTTGATCAGGATCGGCACGTTGTAGGTGTTGTAGTCATCGCCCTCGTAGACCAGCTCCATGTAGACGAGGTAGCCGTCGATCGAGCCCCAGACACCGCGGAAGTTGTCGAGGAAGACACCCCGCTCCCAGTCGGCGTCAATGTCGTTGTCGCGGCCGAGCATGAGGATGATGTCCTCCTCGGCATCGACATAGGCGAGGTGGAAGTAGACGCCCTTGAGCAGCTCGGCCAGCTCGGCGCCGATGTCGAGCACGGCGTAGCCGTCGTCGTTGACGGTGATGTCGTAGATGTCCTCCACCGTCTCCTCATCCAGCGTCGGCACCTCGGGCAGCTCCTCTTCGCCGTAGCCGAGGCTTTCGATGTACTCCATGCCGGCGGGGCTGAT
>JAFQKL010000285.1 GCA_017396965.1 Clostridia bacterium | reverse complement strand
CGGGTGGTGCCGGCGATATCGGATACCAGCATCCGTTCCTCGCCGGAGATGGCGTTGATGAGAGAGGATTTGCCGGCGTTGGGCTTGCCGATGACCGCCACGCGAATGGGATCCTCCGCCTCGGGATATTCCTCTTCCTCCGGGGGCAACAATGCGAGAACCGCGTCCAGCAGGTCGCCGGTGCCGGTACCGTGGATGGAGGAAACGGCGATAGGATCGCCCAATCCCAGATTATAGAACTCGTAAAATTCTGCCGGCAGGGCGCCGATGCGGTCACACTTGTTGACGCACAGCACGATGGGTTTGCCGCTTTTTTGCAGCATAGTGGCCACGTCTGCGTCATTGGCGGTGACTCCGGCGTTCAGGTCGGTAACCAGCACGATCACGTCTGCCTGCTCGATGGCCAGCTGCGCCTGCTTGCGCATTTGGGACAGCAGGATATTGTCGGTGCGGGGTTCAATACCGCCGGTATCCGCCAGCCGGAAGGTGCGTCCGCACCATTCGCAGTCGGCGAAGATACGGTCGCGGGTGACGCCGGGGGTATCCTGTACGATGGACAGCCGCTGGCCGATAAGTTTGTTGAACAGGGTGGATTTGCCCACGTTGGGGCGTCCCACCACGGCGACGATGGGTTTTGCCATAGGGCACACCGCCTTTCTTTGGTGGTTTGATGGCCGATTTACAGCCGCAGGGCGTCCACCAGGTCCGCACCGTCACAGCCGACGGCCAAGACCGGGATCCCCAGCTTTTCGGACAGCTCCTCAGGGGTCATATCGTCCAAAAACCGGTCGCCCTCCCGCCGCAGCATATTGTCGGGGAATAGTAGCCGGTCGGCGGCGATTCCCGTGAGCTGGGCGACGATGTCCTGCCCGGTTACAAGACCGGACACGGTGATGGTCTCCCCGAAAAAGTCGTTGCGGATGGGATAGACCGTTACCTTTAAATTATGCCACTTTTTTTCCGCTTCGTCAACCAATTCTTGCAAAAGAGGGGCCACGAGGCGGCCGGTGGCCAGGATCAGGTGACTTCCTGCGGCAGATTCGTCGCAGGAGGTCAGAGCCTGCATAAATTGCTCTTTTAAAAGGGCGCACATTCCGACGCCGTTTTCCAGCTGACCGAACTCGCCGTAATAGGCGGCATCGGGCAGTGAGCGACCGGCTCTCAAGAAAAACTCGTCGGAGGGATAAAACAGCCGGTTTCCGGTCTCGGCAAGCTGTTTTTCGGCTGCCGCCTCCATACAGTCGATGACGGCGGCACATTCCTCGGGGGTGAACAGCCGCAGGGGGGTGAGTCCCTCCCGGTAGCGGGTGAGGCCCACCGGTACGGCGGCCACGCCCTTGAGGGCTGGAGTCAGCGCCGCCAGATCGCACAGGCTCTTTTCCAGTGCCTCCCCATCGTTCCAACCAGGCACCAGTACCAGTTGACACTGCAGATCGATGCCGGCATCAGCCAGTCGCCGCAAGAGGGACAGGCGTTCTCCGGCGAAACGGTTGTTCATCATTTTACAGCGTAGCTCCGGATCGGTGGTGTGCACCGACACGTTGATGGGGCTGATGTGCAT
>JAFQKL010000284.1 GCA_017396965.1 Clostridia bacterium | reverse complement strand
GCGGTCTCGGTGAATTTGTTCATGGGGGTTCCTCCTTTTTGCTGACAGCGTCTGCTGTGAGGATGGGCTGTCTGCTGCTATGATATGCAGGGGAGGAGGAAAAAAACGGGGTGGGGTGGGGGAAATGTCAAGCGCCGCCCCCTGCAGGGGGGGCGGCGCTTTGGTTTTTCGTATCTATTCGGCCCCGAGCCGAAGATCCGTTGTCTCCCTTTTGCCGCCGCGAACTCTTGACGGTGTCCTGGTGGGTTCTGCGGGCAGTTTGCCGCTGCGCCGTGTTCCCTTCTTCGCCTCTGCACCGATGCTGCCGACAGCGGCCAATCTGGCATTTTGCGCCACAATCGCATCATTCAGGTATTGATTGAGGCTGACCCCCTGCCTTTTTGCCATCTCTGCCGCCTGCTGGTGGACATAGGGGGCGACCCGAAGGGTCAGCTTGCCGCTGTAGACCGGAAAATCCTCGATGGGCACCTCCGGAATCTCCATTTCGTACTCTTCCGCCAGCTCCAGCCACGCCTGCTCATTGCTCTCAAGCTCTGTGACAGCCTCCTCCAAGGTCTCTCCCTGTCCGACACAGCCCTTCAGCGCCGGGCTTTCCGCAGTCCAAAACACATGGTCTTCCACCTGTGTCCGATAGACTCGATAGGGATATTTCATCTTACTTCTCCTCCTGTGCCGCAATCTCATCAAACAGCTGTTTCAACTGCTTGACATAGGATTCCCCCACAGTTTTCCCATGAGTGGGAATCGGAATCACCCGCCCGGACGGCGGGTGCATGACATGAAACGGATGCTTCCCACCCCGTTTCACAACGCAACCATAGTATGTGGCCAGCTTCTCAATCTCGTCAAATGTCATATCTGTCGGAATCGGTTTCTTGAAAAATTTCCTTTTCAACTTTTCAATTTGGGACACATATCCTCCCCCTTCCCGTCAGCTTGTTTTTATGGTATCATATGCGCCACCAAAAGTCAATCTTACTCTATTGCGCTGATCTCACCCTGTGTCTGATCCATATCAAAGCCCCCGCGTCGCGCAGACGCGGGGGCTTTTCAGTGGACGGTTGTCCATCCGAGCATCCGTTTAGTCCTCCCGCCGCGCCTCCTCAGCCAGCGCGCGGTGGGCGTTGATGTAGTGAATCGCATCCATCGAGATGGCGGCGGCGCCGAAGCCCTGCTTGAAGTGGGCGCGGGCGGCGGCGGCGGAGCCGGAGAAGGTGGTGGCAAACTTGCCGGCCGCCTTGCAGGCGGCGAGGACGCGCTCAACGGCGGCCTTGAACTCGTCGGTGTCAAACTGCCCGGGCTTGCCGAGGGCGGTGGAGAGGTCGTAGGGGCCGACGAAGATGCCGTCCACCCCGTCGATGGCGACAATCTCCTCGATGTGCTCGAGGCAGCCGACCGTCTCGCACTGGGGGATGAGCAGCTGCTCGCGGTTGCAGATCTCAAAGTAGCTGGTCAGCCCGCCCTTGGCGAAGTCGGCCTGACCCCAGCCGGAGCCGCGGCCGTTGGCCACGCCGCGGCGGCCGAGGGGGAAGTACTTGGCGTACTCCACCAGCGCCTTCACCTCGTCCACCGTGTTGATGCAGGGGACGATGAGCCCCTCGGCGCCGACATCCAGCATCTTCAGCACCGAGGCGCGGGTGGCGTCCTTGACGCGGACAAAGGGGGTGAGGCCGTGCAGGCTGGCGGCGCGGATGAAGTCGGCCGCGCTCTCGACATCGAAGGGGCCGTGCTCGGTGTCGATGATGATGAAGTCGAGGCCGGCCAGGCCAAGACACTCGACGGCGTTGGCGCCGCCCAGCTCGAAGAAGGTTCCGACGGCTTTTCCGCCATTCAGCATCAGGGCACGGGTTTTGTTGGTCATGGGGCACACCTCTCTTTCTTTATTTGGGACACGCTTCAAGCATCGCTTGGAACAAACGCGGTTTGACCCTGCGGGGAACACGGCGCCGGCAGAGGCCGGGCCGGGGGGCCCTGGTTTCAGGGGCACAGCCGGCGCGGCAGCCTGCCACGGTTGTCCGCCTGTATCCGGCGCGGGACATGGCCTGCCCGTCCGCATCGGACGCGGCGCGAAGGCGGCCGCCTGCGCGAGCCCGCCTCAGTGGGAGGCCGGGGGCTGGAGGGTGGTGAGGGAGCGGATGCGGGCGATCTCGCCGCTGATGTCGATCAGGATGCGGCGGGTGCCGGTCTCCTCGATCAGCTCATTTTGCGAGTCCTCCTCGTAGCAGCGGACGGTGAGGGTGGCCTCGTCCCCCTCGATCTCGCAGCTGACCACCTCGGCGTAGCCCATGACGTTGACGCCGTGGGAGGCGGCGGAGTAGCGGCTGGTGATGACGTCGAAGCGGAAGTCGCCCACCGTCTGATGCTCGAGGCGGCCGTGGAAGCCCAGCTCCTGGCGGGCGACGGCCTCCACCGAGGCGGCGTCCACATAAATGCGCTCCTCACTGGCGACGGCGCCGCCGGCGAAGTCGGGGTTCTTTAAGCTCTCCCACACCCCGTAGGCGAGGATGCGGTCGGCGGGGACGGTGTTGATGTCGGTAAAATCAGGAAAATCGACGGTGACCAGCGAGGCCACGGCGCCGGCATAGAGCATATCGCCCTCGGCGAGGGTGCGGTAGTCCACCTTCTGGCCGGTGAACAGCTGGGCCACCCGCTCGGCGGAGGGGGCTTCGGGCTGGGGCTGCTCGGGGACGGCGTTCTGCTGCTGCTCGATGATGTCGTCCCGGGAGGCGACGGCGATGTTCCACACCGCCTTGACGCCGCCAAACAGCAGCAGTCCGCACACCAGCCAGGTGGCAAAGCCCACCGTGAGGGCGGCGGCGACGCTGGGGTGGCCGCGGCGGGAGCGCGGCTTCCTGCGGGGGGCGGCGGAATCGGCGGCGG
>JAFQKL010000283.1 GCA_017396965.1 Clostridia bacterium | reverse complement strand
GGTGTGGTATAATAGAGGAAAAAGGGAGAAAAGCCGCGTGGGAGGCGGGTTTTCCTGACGTTGGACGCGGAAAATCCGGCGGAGGATCGGGTTTTGACGTCGGGTTTGCAAAGAAAAGACGGCGGTTCCCCTAAGATGGAAGAGTGCGGCAAAGAAGGAATAAGCAGAAACCGTTTTGTTTCATATGCTTTGTATGGGGAGTTCGATGTCGGAACAGAAAATATTCTGAAATTGCCCGCATAATACAAGGAACTGTCCCGGAAAAATACAAATATGATCGGAAAACCCTGTGTTTTTACCGAAACAACACCGGAGATCGCTCAAGAGAGAACGGTTGAATGTCTGGGCATACATATGCATGAATTTCATATGCATAAAACCGAATCCGCTGCCCTGCGGGTTTCCCGCCGTGTCCCCGCCAGGGCCTTGCCATGTCCTTGGCGAATCCCCGCCGTCCCCCTTCGGCCGACCAAGAAAAATACCCAAGTATATTTCTGGATCTCCCCTCTCACCCCGGAACTTTTTCCCCGTCTTTGCGTCTTAAGAGAAAGAGCGGGTCAAGCCCCCGCTCGTCCAAGTCGAACAACAGGAGGAAACACCATGCAGCAGACACCCGTCAAACAGCCGCTTTCGCAGCAGGACGCGCCGCTCGCGCAGCCGCCGCTGGAAGAGACGCTGACCTTCGCCCCCGAGAAAAAGGGCAAGGCCGGCAAGATCATCAAGAGAATTATTCTGTGGGGTCTGCTGGCCGCCGTCCTCGCAGGCATTGGCTACACGGTCTATGTCCTCTTCTTCAAGGAGGATCCGCCGCCGGAGATGATGACCGCTTTTGCCGGCATCAACACCATTGAAACCAAGGTGCGCGGCTCCGGCTCGGTGACGGCGCAGGAGGAGCAGAACGTCGTCGGCATGGCCAAGGGCGAGGTGCTGGAGGTCTTTGTCGCGGTGGGAGATCAGGTCGAGGTCGGCCAGCCGCTTTTCACCGTCAACGACGAGGAGATTCTGCGCAGCCTCAACGACTATGAGACCTCCCTCAATCAGGCCTACAAGAACCTCAATATGGTGGAGGAGGAGATGGCGGGCCAGAGCCTGCGCGCCGAGTTCTCCGGCAAGACCTTCGATGTCAAGGCCGAAAAGGGCCAGATTGTCAGCAAGGGCGAGGTGCTCGGTGTGCTGGCGGATGACAGCGTGATGAAGCTGACCGCCTACTACAGCGTCGCTTTTATTGAAGACATCGCCGTCGGCCAGACGGCGGAGGTTTCGATCCCGAAGAGCATGGCCCTGCTGCCCGGCACCGTCAGCCGGGTGGAGCATATCAGCAAGATCACCGATGAGGGCGCGGTGCTGTTTGAGGTGGAGATCGAGCTTTTAAACCCCGGCACCCTCACCAAGGGCATGGCGGCCACCGCCGTCATCCACACCCCCGCCGGCATCGTCACCCCCGCCGAGGCCTCCACCCTGGAATACTTCCGCGAGGAGAACATCAAGGCCAAGACCGCAGGCGAGATCCAGGAGGTGCAGATGCGCGACTACTACACCTTCTCGGAGGGCGACCTGCTGCTCACCATGGTCAACGAGGATCTCGACGCCCGCTACGCCAGCGAGCTGAAGGCGCTGGAGGCGGCGCGCAAGAACTACGACACCGTGGCCGATGAGTACAAATACTATGCCCCCACCGCGGAGCTGGCGGGGCAGGTGATCGCCGTCAACGTCAGCGAGGGCGATGAGCTGACGGGCGGCGGCAACGTCGTCGTCTCGATTGCCGACCTCTCCCGCATGATGATGAAGGTGGAGGTGGACGAGATGTACATCTCCCAGCTGGTGCCGGGGATGCCGGTGTCGGTCATGGCCTCCTACGACGGCGGCGGGATGTATGAGGGCGTGCTGGACAGCGTCTCGATGCAGGCGACGGTCGGCACCGGAATGTCCACCTTCCCCGCCACCGTGCAGATCTTAAACGCCCAGGGGCTGATGAGCGGGATGTGGCTCGACTATGAGATCACCACCAACCGGGTGGAAAACGTGCTGACGGTGCCGACCAACGCCGTCAAGTATGTCGAGGGCGGAACCGTCTGCTTCGTGCGCACCCTCGCCGAATGGCATGAGGAGGCGACGCTGGATGAGGCGACGGCGGCGGAGGTGCCGGTCGGCTTCTACGCCGTCTGGGTCACCACCGGCGCCTCCGACGCCTCGCAGATCGAGATCACATCGGGACTTCAGGAGGGCGACGAGGTGGCCACCACCGCCGTGCAGGAAAATCCCTATATGTACTACTAGGAGGGGCTATGGCACTGATCGAAATGAACGGCATCTATAAGGTGTACCACCCCGGGGAGGAAAACGAGGTGCGGGCCTTAAACGGCGTCTCGCTGCAGATCCACCGCGGGGAGTTCGTGGCGGTGCTCGGCACCTCCGGCTCCGGCAAGTCGACGATGATGAACATCATGGGCTGCCTCGATGTGCCGACGGCGGGGGAGTATCTCCTCGGCGGCACCAACGTCAAGGAGCTTTCGGATAACCAGCTCTCCCGCGTCCGCTCCTTAGCCATCGGCTTCATCTTCCAGGGGTACAACCTGATCAAAGACTTAACGGCGCTCGAGAACGTCGAGCTGCCGCTCATCTACCGCAACATCGGCAAGAGCCGTCGCCGCAAGATGGCCCAGGAGGCGCTGGCGGCGGTGGGCCTCTCGGGGAGACTGCACCACCGGCCCTCCGAAATGTCGGGCGGACAGCAGCAGCGCGTGGCCATCGCCCGCGCCATCTCCACGGCGCCGCCCATCGTCATGGCGGACGAGCCGACCGGCAATCTCGACACCGCCAGCTCCATCGAGATCATGGAGCTTTTAGGCGAGCTCAACCGCCAGGGCACCACCGTCATCCTCATCACCCACGACATTGAAACGGCGGAGTACGCCAGCCGCATCATCGAGCTGCGCGACGGGCGCATCATCCGCGACCACCTGCAGCAGCGTCCGGCGGGAGAGGAGGCGGGGGCATGAACATCCTGCGCAGCCTCAAGCTGGGGCAGTCCTTCTCGATGGCCCTCAAGTCGATTAAAAACAACAAGGGCCGCTCCTTTCTCACCATGCTCGGCATCATCATCGGCCTCGCCGCCGTCATCACCTTAGTCACCCTGATTTCCGGCGTGCAGAAGCAGTTTATGATGAGCTTTGAGCAGATGGGCACCAACGTCGTCCAGGTGGAGTATTACATGGATCAGAATCGCGACATCTCCCGCGAGATCTATGACAAAACCCTCGAGCTGTCCGAACTGGTGGAGGCCTACACCCCCAACATCTCCACCCACAACCAGGTGCAGCACAAGGACAAGTCGGTGCAGTGCCGCATCATGCTGGGCAGCGAGTCCTACGACAAGTGCAGCAACTACACCATCGAGCGCGGCACCATGTTCACCTATCCCAACATCCAGAATGCCGACCGCGTGGCGGTGCTGGGCAGCAAGACGAGGAAGGATCTCTTTGACTACGACAACCCCATCGGCCAGAGTATCCGCATCAACGGCGAGCGGTTCACGGTGGTCGGCGTCTTCGAGGAGAAGACGGGGGGCGGGGACTATATGAACAACATCATCGTCGTCCCCTACACCAACAACCGCCTGCTGCGCAAAACCCCCGCCGTCACCTCCTTTATCGTCAAGGCCACCTCCAACGAGGCCACCCTGGAGGTGGTCAAGGAGATGGAGGCGCTGATGAAGGAGATCAGCGGCAACGACTGGGGCTACTGGGTGTACAGTGAAAACCAGTACATGGAGATGTACAACGAGCAGACCGCCATGCTCTCGATGGCGGGCGGCGGCATCGCCGGCATCTCGCTGATCGTCGGCGGCATCGGCATCATGAATATCATGCTGGTGTCGGTCACCGAGCGGACGAGGGAGATCGGCATCCGCAAGTCGATCGGGGCGCGGCGGATTGACATCATCTCTCAGTTTTTGATCGAGGCCGGCACCATCAGCCTGCTGGGCGGGCTTGTCGGCATCGCCGTCGGCGCCTTTCTCTCGCTGATCATCGGGCGCATTATGTTTGACAATATGATACTCCTGCCGTCCCTGCCGCTGGTGCTTGGGGCGGCGGCCTTCTCCATCTTTATTGGAATGTTCTTCGGCTTTTATCCCGCCAACCGCGCCTCCAAGCTGCACCCGATTGAGGCGCTCAGGGCGGAGTAGCCGCCATTATGATCCGGGAGGAAACGACATCTATGAAGAAAAAACTCATCCTGCTGACGGCCTCGCTGCTGGCACTCTGGCTCCTTGCCCTGCCCGCCGCCGCCTTTGACGACATCGGCGACGCCGCCACCAAAAGCGCCGCCGAAACCCTCTCCACCCTCGGCATCATCGCAGGCTTTGAGGACGGCAGCTACCGTCCCGACCTGCCGCTCACCAGGGCGCAGTTTGCCAAGATGGGCGTGGTCTGCCTTGGAAAAGAGGACAGCGTGACCCTGTATCAGGGCTACACCATCTTCCCCGATGTCCGCTCCGGCAACTGGGCGGCGGGCTATGTCAACGTGGCGGTGCGGGAGCTGAAGCTGCTTTCCGGGTACCCCGACGGCACCTTCCGCCCCGACCAGCCGATCACCGAAGCCGAGGCCATCACCATCGCCCTGCGGATGCTCGACTACACCGAGAGCGACCTCGGCTCCTACTGGCCGAACGACTATATGCTCAAAGCCGCCGAGATCGGCCTCACCGAGGGCCTTGAGGTGGTGCCCACCGCCGAGATGAGCCGTGGCAAGGCGGCCCGTCTGCTGCAGAATCTGCTGGTCACCGACCGCAAGGAGGGCGAGGTGTTCTCCCTCGGCATGGGGCTGACCGGCACCGAAAATGTCACCCTGCTGGCGACGGCGGAGACCGACCTTGCGCTGGCGCAGGGCATTGTGCGGGTGGCGATGTCGGGCAGTGCCTCGCAGCTGGCGGTGACCAACCCCCTGCCCGCCTCGCTGGTGGGCAGCCGTGGCATCCTGCTCACCGGCAAGGACGGCCGCGTGGCCGGCTTTGTCCCCGCCCGCTATGAGGTGGTGGCGGTGACGGTCAAGAGCCGCGATGCCGACGGGGTCAACACCGAGGCCGGCGGCCGCATCCTCGTCCCCGCCGGCACCGAGGTGGTGCGGGGCGGCGAGATTGCCACCTACAAGACCGCATACCTCGACCTCCGCCAGGGCACGGCCCTCTATCTGCACTACGATGAAAACGGCGCCCTCAGCCACCTCTCCACCGGCGGCGCCGCTTACGAGTCGGGGGACACCTATGTGCTGGGCCGCAGCTGGAAGAACGGCGAGAATCCGCTACTCGACCACTACGACCTCTCGCTGGTGGAAAAGGCGCCCATCTACAAGAACGGCACCCGTATCGACGCCTCCTCGCTGGCGGCCAACGACGTCGTCACCTACTCGGCGGCGCTGGAGCAGTTTCTGGTCAGCGACCTGCGGCTCACCGGCCGCATCGACGAGGCCCACCCCACCCGCACCCGCGCCCAGAGCATCTCGCTGCTGGGCCACACCTTCCGCCTCTCGGACGACCGCGAGTTTGATGTGGACGCCCTCGGCGAGAGCGCCGTCACCCTCCTGCTCGCCGCCGACGGCACCGTGGCCGACATCCGCCCCGCCTCCGCCCTCTCCGCCCACATGGGCGGTCTGGTGACGGCACTCTCTGCCGACTCGGCGACGGTGGAGCTGTGGTCGGGCCACACCGTCACCGCCGCGACGGTACAGGACTACAGCGCCGGCAGCCGCCCGCTGCTCGGCTGCTATGCCGATGTTTCGGTCAGCTACGACGGCAAGCTGATGCTGCGCGCTCCCGAGTACCAGGGCGTCGGCTCTGACTTCTCGGTGGCGAAGATGACGGTGGGCACCCGCCGCGTCTCCCCCGATGCCGCCTTTTATGAGTACGCCGACCAGAACGCCGGCTTTGTGCGGGTGGAGAAGGAGGATGTCTACGGCAGGACGGGGTTGGTTTCCGCCAAAAACGTCATGTACTGCAAGGTGGACGGCGCCGGCGTGGTGCGGGCGATGGTGCTGAAAAATGTCACCGGCGACGCCTACACCTATGGCGTGATCAGTGAGCAGGAAACCGGCGTGGATGACGACGGCGATCCGAATCCCCCGCAGTACACCGTCACCTACGACAGCACCGCCGGCACCGGCACGGTCACCGAGGCGACCTTGAGCGGCGGCCGCGGTGTCTCCCTGACGGTGCAGGGGCCGTACGGCGGCATGGCCGTCGGCGGCAAACTGCTGCGCTCCTTCGCCCGGCTGGAAAAGGCGGGGACGGTGAAGGACGACGCCTTTGAAGGCGAAACCGGCGTGCGCCTCAATGGCCGCCTGCTGCGGATGGCCGATGATGTGCAGGTGTATGACAAGCGGGGCGAGTGCTTTGTCACCCTCGCGCAGGCGAGAGAGCGGTTCTCCTCCTTTGAGCTGTATACCGACCTGATCTCCGGCAAGGTGCGGGTGATTGCGGTCAGCTGACGGGGGTTTGCCTTCCGGACCGATGCGCTCCAAGCAGAAAAAAGAAAGACAGGGCCTTGTCGTTGGCCCTGTCTTTCCCTGTTCGGACGGGGTTAGCCGGTAAACATCCGGTCGATGGTCAGCACCACAAAGCACGGCTCCTCCCAGGCGGCCACCCCCGTTTCGATGGCCTCGCGCAGTGCGTGCTCGGTCAGGGGGAAGTCGTAGGGGATGACCACGTCGAAGATCAGGTTGGTGTGGGTGGGACCGGTGACGATGCGAAAGTCGTGCATACTGAGCTTTGGGTGGATCTCCCGCAGCAGCGCCGCGGTTTTCTCCTGAAGCCCGCGGGTGAGCGGATCGCCGACGGCGACGGGGTCCATGTGGATGGTGGCCTGACAGCCAAGCTCCGCTGTGAGCCGCTTTTCCAGGTTGTCCACCAGATCGTGCAGGGGGACGAGATCCTCTTTGGACGAGACCTCGGCGTGCAGCGAGACAAAGCGGCGGCCGGGGCCGTAGTCGTGGATGATGAGGTCGTGC
>JAFQKL010000282.1 GCA_017396965.1 Clostridia bacterium | reverse complement strand
GTCAAGGGACGGGTAGTATTTTTGAAAATCCTTGCGGGGGACGGATTTTCAAAAATCTCCACCCTTGAACCCTTGACAGACCTGCCTTTTCGCGCGGGGTTTGGACACTGTGCGGCAGGCGGGACTGTGGGTGCCCTGCAGGCGGCCGCCTTGCGGGGGACGGATTGTTGTAAAATCTCCACCCTTGAACCCTTGGCAGACCTGCCTTTTTGCGTTGAGGCGGGTATTGTGGGGTGGGCGGGGCTGTGGGCTGGATGATGGTTTCAAGGGTTGGAAGAGGCCGGTCGGCAGAATGTACCGACCGGCCTCTTGATTTCGCGAAAGAATCCATCCGCCGCCCGGACAGGGCTCGCCGTCAGGCCGTCGGCACCGAAGCCGCCGGCTCCGCAGTCTCCACCGGCCGGCACATCAGCTTGATGCCGTCGATCCGCTCCACCCGCACTTTGGTGCCCACGGGGATCACATCCTCCCCGCAGTCGCTGCGCGCCGTCCAGGTCAGGCCGAGGACGTAGATGGCCCCGGTGCGGGCGGCGTTGTCGATCTCCTCGGTCACCGCGGCCTCCATGCCCAGCACGCGGTCGGCGTTGGTGTGGACCAGCGTGGGCTTGAGATAGCGCTGTGCGATCGGCCGGGTGGCAAAGAGCGCCACCAGCGAGACGGCGAGGAAGACCAGCACCTGCGTCATCCAGGAAGTGCCGCACAGTGCTGTCAGCAGCCCGGCCAGTGCGCCGAGGCAGAAGTAGGCCGAGATCACCGTCATGGTGGCGACCTCCGCCGTCAAAAAGGCGATCACGGCGACGATCCAGATCCCCGTCATGACCCAAGGACTCATATGGTACCTCCTTACAAAAGCAAACGGTGTGCCCGGCGGCGCCGAGCCTTTCTTCTGTTTCAAGGGTACCATGCGGGGGAGCAAAAGTCAAGCCGCGTCCCGGCCTCTGTGGGGTGGCAATCGCAGGAGCGGGCGGAAAAAGGCGGCAAAAGGGGATTTTTTTGCCGCCACAGGGAACCATTTGCCTTTTTTTGCGTCTAAATGGGTGAAAGAGCCTGAAAGCGGATAAACTGAGACAAGACCAAATGAAGGGAAAGGAGCCCCCCATGTCACGACAGAAGAAAACCGCCGCCCTGCTGCTCATCCTCACCCTGCTGCTCACCGGCTGCGCAGGCACCCCCTCCGGCGACAGCGACGCCCCCGCCGTCCACCCCACCCTCTCCCAGCGCGGCCTTGAGGTGGCGGCGCTGCTTGATGAGATGGTGCACAGCGAGAGCTACTTCCGCCTCATGACCGCCGGTGACCAGCTCGCCGCCGAGGTCGCCCGCCTCGCCGAAGGGGACTACACCACCCCGAGCGAAGCCTACCGCATCACCGTGCCGGACCATCTCATCGACGAGGTGATCGAGCGCTATGCCGCCCTGGACGACAGCTATTCCCCCGCCCTGCGCAGCTTTCTCACCAAGCGGATGCTGGGCACCGTCGCCACCACCCTAAACGCCCGCGAGGGCGCCACGGCGCTGGCCGCCTCCTCGCTGTTCACCGCCTCCCTCACCTTTGTCAGCGACGAGCCGGCGAACGGCTACCTCATCTATCTCTACGACGACGCCCAGCCGGTGCTGGTGACCTTCACCGCCGGGGAGGGCGGCGCCGTGACCGCCTCCGGCAGCATCCTCGTCAGCGAGGAGCTGCGCGGCCTCACCCTCGGCCGTCTCAAGGAGCTGCTGGACGAGGCCCTCTCCCAGTTCGGCTCCGAGGCCGGGCTGCAGATCGAGGAGGCCGAGACTCAGCCGACGCAGCCCGCCGGCGAGGCGCGCTGACCGCAAAGCATCCCCACAAACCAGACCCCCCAAGGGGCGGACAGAGGACGGCAGGGATCCCCGCCCCCTCTGTCCGCTTTTTTTGCCGACAGGCGGCCCCGGCAGCCCCTTCGGAGAGCAAAAAGCTCCCGTCTCCTGTCCCCGCCTCCCGTCTCCTGTCTCCCGCCTCCTGTCTCCCGCCTCCTTTTCGGACGGAAAAAGACCTCCGCCCGTCCCCTGAAAAACGGGGGCGACGCGGAGGTCTTTTCTCATGGTCATGCAAAGCAATTCAAACGAAAGAGCCGAAAGCGGTTCCGACGAAGGGACAAAGCGGGGCCTCTGCCGCGCTACTGCAGCGTCAGCTCCCCCACCACCTCGTCCATCCCGTCGCCCTTGCCGCCGAAGTAGGCATCGAGCATGGCTCTGGCCACCGGCGCGACGCCGTTGCCGCTGCCGGCGTGTTCCACCACCACGGCGATGGCGATTTCGGGATCCTCGTAGGGCGCGAAGCAGACAAACACGCCGTTGGCCGTGCCGCTCGACACCTGCGCCGACCCCGTCTTGCCGGCCACGGCGATGGGGTAGCCCCCAAAGACACTCGAAGCCGTGCCCACCTCAGACACCGCCCGCATCCCCGCCAGCACCGCCTGAAGGTTCTCCTCTTCGATCTCAAGCTGCTCCACCACCTCGGGGGAGGTGCGCTCGATCTCCTGGGTGCTGTGGTAGCTGCTGATGCCTTCGATCAGGGTGGGGCGGTAGCGCGTGCCGCCGTTGGCGAGGGTGGCGATGTAGTTCGCCAGCTGCAGGGGGGTGAACAGGTGGTCGCTCTGGCCGATGGCGGCCTGAATCGTGTCGCCGCCGTACCAGCGCTGGGCGCGCTTTTCGCGGTCCTCCGGTCCCGCCAGCACCCCGGCGGTCTCGCCGCCGAGCTCCACGCCGGTCTTCTCCCCGAGGCCGAAGGCGCTGCTCCAGTGGGAGAGGGCGTCGATGCCCGCCAGACGGCCCACCTCGTAGAAGTAGTAGTTGCAGGAGTTCTGCAGCGCCTCCACCACCGTCTGCCGGCCGTGGTTGCCGCCGTAGTCGTTGTACACCCAGCAGGCGGGGGTGTAGGGGGCGTAGTGGGTGTAGACCCCGCGGTCGACGATCACGGTGTCCGTCTCCACCACCCCCTCCTCCAGCCCGGTGATGGCGGACACCATCTTGTAGGTCGAGCCGGGCGCGTACCGTCCGGCGATGGCGCGGTTGAAGAGCGGCTGGTCGGGGTCGGCGAGCAGGGCGGCATAGTCGGAGAGAAAGGTGGAGAGGTCGTAGGTGGGGTAGGAGGCCATGGCGCGGATCTTGCCGCTGTGGACGTCGATGGCCACGGCGGCGCCGGCGTTGGCGTCCGCCCCGCGGCGGTCGGCGCGCAGCAGTCCTGCGCGGTGGATGGACTGCACCGTCTCCGCCAGCGCCGTCTCCGCCGCCTGCTGCACGGCACTGTCGATGGACAAAATCACGTTGCGCCCCGCCACCGGCTCCACGCTGGAGATCACGTCCGCCTCCCTGCCGTAGATCGTCTGCTCAATCCGCCGCTCCCCGTCGGTGCCGCGCAGGACGGATTCCATGCTCTGCTCGATCCCCTCCAGCCCCACCGTGTCCGAGAGCAGGTAGCCCTTTTCGAGGTAGCTCTCGGTCTGCTCTCTGGGGATCGGGCCGGTGCGGCCTAAGATATGGCTGGCGAGGGAGGTGGTGTACTCTCGCACCGGCACCACCTCGATCCGCACCCCGGTGAACAGCTCCTGCCGCTCCTCGATCGCCATCACCAGCTCCACCTCCACCGAATGGGCGATGGTGAAGCCGTTGGTCACCGAGAAGTCGCGCAGCTCCATCTCGTAGCGGATGCCGGCCAGCAGACGCTGGGCCTCGGCGGGGTAGTTTTCGAGGTCGTAGTCCTCAATCAGCGCCGCCATCGCCTCTTCGGCGGTGGCCGTGTCCTCCAGCTTCTTGCGGGAGAGCAGCGCGGCGCGGCGGTTTTGCTGCAGGGAGGAGCCTTCGGCGTCCTCCAGGTACTGATAAGGCGCCTGCGCCGTGAGGGGCAGGGAATCGGTGAAGGCGAGTTGGGTGTCGCCCAGAATATGCAGCAGCGAGAGGAGGATCTCGTTGGTGCGCTCCTCCGGCAGCAGGTAGGCATCGAGGCTGACGGCAAAGGCCATGCGGTTGATGACCAGCGCCCGCCCGAAGCGGTCGTAAATCCCGCCCCGCGGCGCCGGCACCGAGATGGTGCGGTACACCCGCCGCTCACTCTGCCGCCGGTAGCTCTCGCCGTCGACAATCTGCAGATTGGCCAGCCGCCCGGTGCAGAGCAGGGCAAACAGCACCGTCAGCACCGCGAAGAGGGAGAAGCGGCTGCGAAAGCGGTGGGCCGAGGTCTGGTTGTTGTGTTGGGTCATGCAGACACCTCCTCCGTCAAGGCTCCCGGTCGGACTCGATGCCGCCGAAGGTGTGGTTGAGCTTCCAGGCGGCGTAGTAGCAAAGGGGGAGCATGGGGCAGGAGACCACCGCCGTGGTCAGCTGATAGAGGACGAAGGCGGGGTAGCCTCCGAAGCTGCCGGTGACCAGCAGACGAAAGAGGCCGTTGCCCAAAATCACCCCGCCATAGGCCAGCAGATAGAGGACGGAGGCGGAGATCATGTTGCGCAGCAGCTGCATCCGGCAGAGCAGGCCGGTGGCGGTGCCCACCAGCATCAGCGTCAGCGCCGTGACGCCGGTCTGCGCGGCAACGGTGACATCAATGGCAAAGCCCAGCAGAAAGCCGAACAGCGCCCCCGTCAGCTCCCCTTCAAAGAGGGCGACGCAGACGGTGACCGCCACCGTCAGCACCGGCGCGGCGCCGAACAGCTGCAGGCGGGAGAGCAGCGTGGTCTGCAGCAGAAAAAGCCCCAGCCCGAACAGCCCGTAGGCGCCGATGAGGTTGAGCCTGCTTTTTTCGATCAGCATCGCCACTCGCTCCTTTCCGCTGCGCAGCAGCTCACTCCTCCGCCGCCTCCTCCAGCAGCGCCGCCTCAAAGGACTTGATCACCATCACATGGCGGATGTTGGAAAACTCCACCGCCGGCTGCACCACGGCGTAAGAGGAGATGTTGTGATCCTCCGGCCGCACCTCGATCACCGAGCCGATGACGATGCCGGAGGGGAACATTCCCCCCAGCCCCGAGGTCTCCAGCGTATCCCCCGCCGCCACCGACGATTCGCTGGGCAGGTAGGTGACGCGGCAGAGCCCTTCGCGGCGCAGCTCCGCGTCGCTCTCCAGCAGCCCCATGTCGCGGGTGCGGGAGACGACGGCGCCGATGGGGGTGAGGTCGTCTAAAATCGAGGTCACCTTGCAGTAGGTCAGCCCCACCTCGGTGACCAGCCCCGCCAGCCCCTCGGGGGTGATGACGGCATCGTAGCGGGTGACCCCTTCGAGGCTGCCGCAGTCGATGGTGAAGGTGTAAAAGAGGTTGTCGGGGTCGCGGGCGATCACCTGGGCGAACTCCACCTCAAAGTCGCGGCGGCGCTCCAGCAGGCCGGAGAACTCGCGCAGGGCCTCGTTTTCCGCCTTGTAGCGGTCGAGGTCGCGCAGCTGCCCCTGAAGCTCCAGCACCTGCTGTTTTAAGGCTTCGTTTTCCTCCGCCAGATCGTCGTAGCGGGAGAAGTAGCCGAGCTTGTCGGAGATGAAGTAGGTGGCGCCGGTCACCGCCTTCTGCAGCGGGGTCAGCACCACGCCGAGCACGTTTTGCAGCGGCCCCGCCGTGCCGCTCTGGCCGGTGGCGTAGAGCGTAAACAGCAGCAGCACCGCCACCGCGCCCACCGCCGCCAGCAGGCGGCGGGTGTTTTGATTCACGGCCGGGGTCACCTCCTTTGGATTTGGGTGGGGAAGGCGGAGCTTACTCCGCCTTCATGCCGCACACCATGTCGATATCAAACTGCTTGAGGAACTCGCGGAGTTTGGCGATCGGGAGGCCGACGACGGCAAAGTAGTCGCCCTCGATCTTCTCCACAAAGGCAGAAGCTCTGCCCTGGATGGCGTAGGCGCCGGCCTTGTCCTCCGGCTCGCCGGAGGCGATATAGGCTTCAATCTCCTCCTCGCTCAGCTCGCGGAAGGTGACCTTGGTGGAGACGACGTCGCGCAGCATCTCGCCCATATAGATGACGGCGAGGCCGGTGTGGACGGTGTGGGTCCTGCCGGAGAGGCGGGAGAGGATGCGTCTGGCATCATTCGCGTTGCGGGGCTTGCCGAGGTCTTGGCCGTCCAGCTCCACGACGGTGTCCGCCGAGATGATGATGGAGATGGGGTACTCCTCAGCGACGATCTGCGCCTTGCCCACCGCCAGCACCGAGGCCAGGGCGCGCGGCACCGAGACATAGAAGCCCGCCTCGGTGAGATCCGGGGGGACGATTTCAAAGGGCAGGTCGAACATCCGCAGCAGCTCGGCGCGGCGGGGAGAGGAACTGGCTAACACGATACGGGTTTTCATGGATGATTACCTCCTGAAGAGCGGGTTGCTCTGTATTTTTTTGGCGCCGCCTGCATTTTTTCCTGGTGGAGGGCTTTCGCTTTGGCGATGCCTTCGGTAACGGCGACGAGAAGTGCGTCTTCAATCGTTTTTTTGTCTT